>JABSSK010000040.1 GCA_013214265.1 Saprospiraceae bacterium
AGCAGTTAGTTGAGTATCGTGATGCTGTGGCGGCTACCTCTAGTTCTCTGTTACAAGGGATTACTAAATCATCACTTGGTACACACAGTTGGATTTCAGCAGCTTCCTTCCAGGAAACAACGAAGGTGTTGAGTACAGCGGCTATTGGAGCTAAAGTCGATCACTTGTCCGGATTAAAGGAAAATGTTATTGTTGGTAAGCGTATTCCTGCAGGTACTGGTTTAAGAGCTTATGACCGTATCTATGTGAATACAAATGAGCGCCAGCAGGAGATCGAAGCACGCCATGCACAACTACAGGATATTAGAGACTAAAGGCGCAGATTATCTGCGTTCTTAAATACGTAAAAAAGGCTTCTTACTGAATGGTAAGAAGCCTTTACTTTTTATATCCAAAAGATATTAATGCTTTTGCTGACCAATATACAGTTTTGCATATTTGGCGATATATTTCCCTAAAATATCAAATTCCAGATTTATCTGATCCCCTGGTTTTATTGATCGAAAGGTAGTATGAGCATAAGTATATGGAATAATAGCTACGGAAAATGTGTTGTCAAGGGGCTCAACTACAGTAAGGCTAACACCATTTATACATACAGAGCCTTTATCAACAAGCAAATGTTCCTCCGTAGGGTTGTATGAAAAACGATAGTACCAACTTCCATCGACTTCTGTTACTTGTTTGCAAATACCGGTCGAATCTACATGCCCCTGTACAATATGACCATCCAGTCTACCATTCGAAACCATAGCCCGTTCTAGATTAACTTGGTCACCTACTTTGAGTTGACACAGATTGGTTCTTTTTAGGGTTTCTTCAATAGCGGTTACCGTATGGGAGTCACCATCCTGATGGACAACGGTTAGGCAAACACCATTATGAGAAAGACTTTGATCAATTTTTAGTTCGTTGGAAATGGTAGATGTAACGGTTAAATGCACGTTACTGCCCTCACTTTTTAATGCAGTAACTGTACCTAATGACTCTATAATTCCAGTAAACATAGGCTTACATTAATTCTGTTGTGATTTGTTCAATACGGTTCGATACCCTAGTACAGTAGTACAAATTCAGGAGCGATTTAGTCTTCTGGGCCCCTTACTAATTCAATATAACCCCGCAACAATTCAGGGTTTTCCTGAACGCCGTCGACCCGCTGTTCGAATAAACGACAAACGTAAAAATAGGTGCCAGCAGGCAATTCATCACCCGTTAAATTGGTACCATCCCAGTTGAGATCAGGGTCATTAGTACCAAAGACTAATTGCCCCCACCGGTTGTAAACTTCAAATACGACCCCGTCAATAAAACAATATGGATATGGTTTGAATACATCATTTTGGCCATCACTATTGGGCGTAAAGGTATTAGGTAGGTCATATACAGGGCAATTATCTACGCAAAATAAATTAGATAATACGCTTTCATTCCGATTGGAATCTAAAGCAGTTACAGCGTAACAACCTGAAATACCTACTTCAGGTAGGTGACTGTAGCTGGTGTTTCCAGCACCAGATATTTCATCAATAAGGTTAAAATCAGCACCTTCATTAACAGCATAGTAAATCCGGTAGGAAAGTACATCATTAACCTCATCACAAGTCTCATTTGGATTGGTCCAAGTTAAAAGATTTGCTATGGCATCCGGATCAGAACAGTCTACCTGGTCATCGCAGATATCATCAACAAAAAGTTCAACCGGACAAGGAGGAACATCATCGCGTGGGATGCCGCATTTTTCCTGTGAATAGTTTAGCAGTGGGCTGGGCAGTCCATCAACTCCATAACTACCTAATGCCAATACTTGATAGCAATACGTTTGACCATTTATCAGACCTCTATCGGTGTAGGTTAAGGTATTTACAGTGGCTATACTGTCAAAAGTACCTTGATCATTTTCTCGGAAAACAATAAATTCGAAATTATCCCAGGGCACTTCTTCATCCCATGATAAGATGATCGCCTGGTCTGTTCCGGATGTATTGAGGTAAATAGACGATGCAGGATTAGTTGCCCCAATGGGTTCAGATGCCGAAAAACCAGTATAGAAACGTATAAGATATGAGTAAGGGGTACCATCGGTATTTAATCCGGTATCCGTAAAACAAGTATCAATGGGGTCACTATAGCTGTCATGTTCGAAGTTAGCACCAATAGGACTGAAGTCATCGGGGTTAATGGTAATACCTTCAGCTCGCATGATTTCATAACGATAAGGCCCCGGATTGCTTAGGGTATCCAAGTCCTCTGCTTTAGGTCGAGCCCAGCATATATCAATCACGCCATCAGTAGTACTGGTTTGAGAAACACTAGCCTGCAGAATGAGTGGTAAGTCTTGAGTGAGTTGTACACAGGATTCAACGGAGGGTAAACTCTCAACAGGATTATAAATAAATTGACCACCAGCAGTTGTCTGGGCAAATAGGGCAACAATACGATAGCAATAGGTTTTACCCTTTTCAACATCTAAATCTGTATAGATATACGTTCCATCCTCCATCTCCATAGTCCCAAAGGGAGTAAGGTTCTCGTATCCCTGACCTGCTAGACCTCCTCGGCAACTATCAATCGGGAAATTATTACTTCCTTCCCGACGCCAAACCGTAAAGAATTGGAAGTAATTTGATGAATCACTTTCACAAAAATAAGGCTTTTGCCAGCGTACTTTAATTTCGTTTTCGCCAGCTGCAGCTTCAACATTTTCAGGTGGCGGCCCCATCACTTTTATTCGAACCGTCTTGAGGGTTGCAAGCCCGAGGGTGTCACCAAAGAAGTTATCTACTGCTTTAAAAACTACGGAATAGAACTGATCCGATACCTGATCACAATCAGGAACCCAAACAAAACGACGCTTTACAGGATCATTTGAAAAGGTATCATTTTCAATAGGTAAGAACTGTGCGGGACTATTAGCAACTTCAAAAGGCCCCCCCAAAGCAGAAAGCCTGACCAGTTGATCCGTTTCATCGAGCGGTGCTGTAGCAATTACATCAAAGGCCAAGGTGTCTCCGGCAACCACACAAAACTCTTCGGAAGGGGTTTCAATTTCGGGTGGTTTATTATCACATTGCTCAATCAGTATTTGCATATCCCTGATCAACGTGTCCAGTACCACACCATCACGCCATTCAATGATGTGCATCGCCAAGTTATACTCTCCTGATCTCTGAGGAGAATCCCAAATAATATCTCCAGTAACCGGATCGATAGTCAATTGGTTGTCCGGACCAGGATTTATATTGTTGGGGAACTGGTAGTTGGGCACGGTCAGGTCAACATCTTGAAAAGGTATAATCAACTCGTAGGAAAGGCTGTCACCATCGGTGTCAAAAGCATTTGGGTTGTGGATAAATATTTGGTCAACACATCCGAAATCAATTGGTGGCTGCAGCAGCACGGGCGTATTATTACACCCCTGAAACTGGGGATTTGGAAAAGTGTACACCGTTTTTAAATGAAAACGCACCATCTCCGAATTAGGAAAATTAACATTTAAAATACCCCCATTTCGGTTTGGATCCGTCATGGATACATTGTACGTCCCAAGGGCTGGAAAAGTATGAAAGGCAACATAAATATTCTTTTTGGTATCATTCTCCAGACGTTCGCCTTTGTGGTATCCACCAGATATAGGGCCATTAATTCGATATACATATTCACACTGCCCATCACCCCAACATATTTCTAGAGAATCCCGATCTGCTTGAAAACTACTTGCTTTGGAATAGGTAACAATGGTCGCTTTAACGGTAAGGCTGGAAACGCAGTCACCTACCTGTTCAATGGAGATTTCCCCAGCCCGGTTATGGGTGGCTAGTAGAGATGATGGTAAAGCAATCAAGACAACCACAAAAACAAAAAAAGAAAGGACAAACTGACGTACCATAGACATGCGCAATTATCTAGTCCAAAAGCAATAGCAGTAAAGTACTAAATACCTGTGGAATGGAATGTAAGCTGAATAACAAAAACTACCTTTTCAACCCTAGATACCACCTAAAGGTTGCCTGTTTGGTACAGGATTTAGGTTTTGCGTCAGTTATTGGCCAGAATGGATCAAAAAGAGGGATTATTCTTCTGGAAACCGAGAAAAATAAATAGGTAAATGCAAGGCTAGACTTTGGTAATTTATCCGGGTCGAATCAACTAATCATCACCCTCGGGATGAAATTATTTTATACCCCTTCATCTAAACAGGCCCATAAACTATCCTGCCAATGGGGGATAGAAAACCCAAACGTAGTGGTAAATTTAGATTTATCAAGTACACTGTAATGGGGTCGGCTAGCTGCAGTAGGGTAACTACTACTCAAAATGGGTGTTACAATACAATCTATATCCTGCCAAGCAAAAATGGCTAGGGCAAAATCATACCAACTGGTGACACCCTCATTGCTGTAATTATAGATTCCAGGGTTCGATAGGTAGTTGTCCTGTCGGATGATTTGTAGAATAGCCCGGGCTAGGTCACGGGCATACGTTGGTGTGCCAACTTGGTCAAAAATGATACGTAACGCATCTCTCTCTTGGCCTAAGCGTACCATCGTCTTTACAAAATTATTCCCAAAAGTAGAATAGACCCAACTGGTCCTGATAATAATGTGCCTGTCCGTAAAGGATTGTACTAGTCTTTCACCCTCCAGTTTTGTTTTGGCATAAACGGATTTAGGCTGACAAGCATCCGTTTCAACCATAGCGCGATTGGCGTGATTGTCATAGACGTAGTCGGTACTTAGCTGAATGAGAAATTCATTGTTTTCATGGCAAGCTTTCGCCAAGAAACCGGCTGCCTCAGCGTTTATTTTTGTAGCCAACGTTTCTTCTTCCTCAGCTTTATCAACAGCGGTATAAGCGGCACAATTAATAACAATATCAATGGCATGCTGGGCCATAAAATCTTGGATAGCCTGCTCATCCGTAATGTCCAACTCCTCTCGATCCGTAAAATGATATGAGAATCCTTTCTTAAATTCCGAGGAGAGTCTTTTGAATTCTCGGCCAACTTGTCCGTTGCTACCGGTTATAAGTAGATTAGGCATTGTGTAGTAAACTTATACGATGTTTTCCGAATGTAGGTAGTTCCAAGTCTTTTTCTGAAAGAATGAGTTGGTCCTCCGGTAAACCCCAATCAATGGCTAAAGTCGCATCATTGAAAATGATACCACCTTCTTGTGATTTAGCATAATAGTTGTCGCACTTGTAGAAAAACTCAGCCGTTTCACTTAATACAATATAACCATGTGCAAACCCACGGGGAACATAGAGTTGCCGTTTATTTTCTGCACTCAAGATGACAGAATATACTTCTCCATATGTTTTGGAGTCCTCTCTAATGTCAACTGCTACATCGAGTACCTCTCCAGCAAGTACACGGACAAGTTTTGCTTGGGCATATTCACCTATCTGATAATGAAGCCCTCTCAATACTCCTCTAACGGACTGGGCTTGATTATCTTGAACAAAAGGCCTAGTAATTCCCGCTTCTGCAAAAACGGTATGATTAAAAGCTTCATAAAAATAACCTCGGTCATCCTGCCAGACTTTGGGCTCAAACAGAACTAAATCAGGGATTGGTGTTTGTAAAAAGGGCATAAATAGTGTTTTGCGATATTACTTTTTCCGGAAAAATACACTGATTGGGACACCTGTAAAATTGAAGTGTTCCCGAAGTTTGTTCTCCAGGTAATTCCGGTAATCCTGCTTGACTTGCTTAGGGTGATTGCAAAAGAAAGCGAAAGCAGGATAATATGTAGGAAGTTGGGTTACGTATTTTATTTTTATAAATCGGCCACGATGTGCAGGAGGCGGATATCTATCAATAGCTTCGAGCATAACCTCATTGAGGGCAGCTGTTTTTATGCGTCGGGTACGGTTGTTAAAAACGTCGAGCGCAACCTCAATGGATTTGAAAATGCGTTGCTTTTCCAATACAGAAACAAAAACGACCGGTAAGTCTGTGAAAGGAGCAAATTTATTGCGAATTTCTTTCTCTAGGTCACGGGCTGTATTGGTTTCTTTTTCGACAAGATCCCATTTGTTTACCAGAATCACAATGCCTTTATTACGACGTTGGGCCAAACGAAATATACTTAAATCTTGGGCCTCCACACCCGTAGTAGCATCAATCATTAACAGACAAACATCCGAGCCCTCGATTGCTTTAATGGCACGCATGACGGAGTAAAACTCTAGATTTTCGTGAACCTTAGCTTTTTTGCGGATACCAGCAGTATCAACCAATGTGAATTCTTTTCCGAATTTAGTATATCGGGTATCAATAGAATCGCGGGTTGTTCCAGCTACATCGGTCACAATATTTCGCTCCTGACCTAATAATGCATTCGTAAGACTTGATTTGCCTACATTAGGTTGGCCAACAATGGCAAATCTAGGTGCCCCATCCTCTTCAGGTTCTTCTTCTTCAGGCAACTGATCGGTTATGGCATCTAATAATTCCCCTGTTCCGCTACCGGTAAGGGAAGAAAGGAAAAAGGTATCCTCAAAGCCTAGGCTCCAAAACTCATTGGCCTCATACATCCGTTGGCTATTATCGACTTTGTTTACCGTAAGAAAAACTGGCTTTTTGGTTCGCCTAAGCAAGTCAGCTACCTCTTCATCTAGATCGGTTAAACCCGTCGTAACATCAACCATGAAGACAATAACTTGAGCTTCCTCAATCGCAATGTGCACTTGTTCACGGATTGCAGCCTCAAAAACGTCTTCTGAGTTTTTTATAAAACCACCCGTGTCAACTACAGTAAACGTCTTTCCATTCCAGAACGTAGTTCCATACTGCCGGTCTCTGGTAACCCCACTTATGTTATCAATTATGGCCTGACGCTCCCCAATCAAGCGATTGTAAAGCGTTGATTTTCCTACATTAGGGCGACCAACTATGGCAACAATACTATTCATTAATTCTTGGTTTTCAAATCAAAGGGCAAAATTACAAAATGCTACGCAGGATAAGAACCTATTCAAAATTATCGATATCCAAACTGTTTGAGGAGGTAGTCGTTGTCTCTCCAGTTATCTTTTACTTTCACATGAAGTTCCAGAAATACTTTTGACTCGAGCCAAGATTCAAGATCTTTTCTAGCTTCCATACCTAGCCTTTTAATGGCTTGGCCTCCTTTGCCAATGAGAATTGATTTTTGGGTTTTTCGCCCAACAAAAATTTCTGCACCAATTCGTATGATAGGATCGCCTTTGGCAGTTTTATCTTGTTTAAACGATTGTACTACAACTTCGGCAAAGTATGGAATCTCCTGCTTGTACAGCAACAGGATTTTCTCACGAATTATCTCACTCACAAAAAAGCGCTCAGGCTTATCCGTCAACTGATCCTTAGGGTAAAAAGCAGGGCCTTCAGGGATTTGCGCTTGAATGAGAAGTAGTAATTTTTCGGTATTCGTCTTATGTAAGGCTGAGATTGGAATGGTTTCGGTAAAGGCAATGCGGTCATTCCATTCTTTTATCAGCTTAAGTAACGTTTCAGGTTCGGAAAGATCAATTTTATTAATGACCAGAAATAGCGGAACCTTGAGCTTTTGCAACTGCTCCACAATAGGGTCATCATCCGGATAATGCTCACCAGGTTCCGTAACCAATAATATCAGATCAGCATCTTCAAAACTGCCTGTCACGAAATGATTCATTGCTTCGTGCATTTTATAGGCAGGGTCGCGGATCACACCTGGCGTATCACTAAAAATGATTTGAAAATTATCATCACTAACAATTCCAATAATTCTATGACGCGTGGTCTGAGGTTTATTAGTAATGATTGACATCTTCTCACCAACCATCGCATTCATGAGGGTGGATTTACCCACATTGGGGCGACCGATAATATTTACAAATCCGGATTTGTGCATTTCGCAAAGGTAAATAATATTTAGCCGCCAAACCGTATTCGATTGCTAAACTTAGAAACCTGCTGGCAGGGTTTTTATTCGCCCTTCAATAAGTGCCTGTACAGCCATAATCAGTTGTTTCGGTTTGTGTGGCCTCCAGTTTACACCATTGTAATGAGGCCCAAAAAATAGATAATGATCTAACCCTGTACTTTTCATTTCGTCCTGTACATGCTGTAGCGTGTTAAGTCCGCAAATCCAGCCGTCACTTTCCTGTACATCCTCATACCATTCTTCGTAGTAGGAGTCGTCGTCACCATGGAAGTTAAGTACGTTTTCATAGATGAGAAGAAATTTGTGAATACCGTATTCCGTCAGGTAGTCTACAATTTCCCTTTTTAAGAACATGACATCATTCGTAACACAATCATTCCATTCTCCAATAAATTCGAGAATGGCATACCCCTCTTGGTAGTCTACGAATATGATTTTTGCATACAGGGTGTTTGATCCAAAGGCGTCCCATTGGGGATGAATGAAATAGTTGTAAACTTTATGATGAAATTGAAAAGCATTATACTCCCGCCGATAAAAAGGAGACCTTTCGTCTTTGGACGAATCGTACTCTGCTCTCCATTTCCAATATGGCTCAATGTCATGCATATCGTTGTAATTCCATTACAAAAAACCAGGTTTCCATCAACTGCTCTTGGTATTGACAGCCTAACTTAATGTGACTCCGTTACACAACGTCTTATGTGCAGGATAGTTTAGTTGCACAATTCAAGCAAATACATCAAGATCAAACATATTGATAATACGCATGATAATGACAATGGAATAGTTCCAATTGGTAGCGAGCAATCTAGGAAAACCAGCTGACCATTTGTTTGGTAAAGCGGGGTGCTAGGCTTCCTTGGATTTATTAGGTAGATGCTATTGGGCAGTTTTGATAAAAATCAATATGCTGAATATTGAGCTGCTGGTTAAAAAAGCATTCCGTAGCGGATCTAGGTTGGGTGGCGGATACCCAAATACAGGATCAATCATACTTCTCACAGACAATAAACTACTCCACTGCTCTCAAATAGCAGTTGTTCTTCTGATTTATATCAAATATAGTAAGTATGAATTGTTATCTTTTAGGGTGTATTTTCACTAGAATATTAACACAGCACAATGTCAATAAAGGATTTCGGGTAACGTACCCGTATTTTAGTATACAGATTCTGCTTTGCCAAGACGCCAACTTGAAAAACCATATGAAGTCCATTGTAATAACAGGTCCTGAGTCTAGTGGTAAGTCAACACTGGCCAAAGCATTGTCGGCTCATTATGGGATACCGCTCATTGAGGAGTATGCACGAAGGTATATACAAACTATAAGCAGGCCTTATGAGGAAGGGGATTTGGTTCATATTGGTCAGCAACAATGGTTACTTCAGCAGAAAGCCCTACGAACAAACCCTATGATTGTTTGTGATACCGGCCTGGTGGTCCTATATATATGGTCCATGGAGAAATATGGTCGAATCAGTTCATGGTTAAAACAACAACTGATAGATGATACCACGAGTCTCTACGTTTTATCCAAACCGGATATATTATGGGAACCAGATCCCTTACGGGAAAATCCTTTTGATCGGGATCAACTTTTTTTGCAGTACAGGACATTTCTGCAGCAGCATCATTGTCCTTTTATTGTGGTGGAAGGACCAGAGCAGAAGAAAAGATTAGCGCAAACGATCCATGGAATAGCGCGTATTTCTTTCAATTAGCTTGTTTGTGGATTAAATGTGATATACCTTTGCGGCGCTTTCTCTTTTTGGGGTGCCCGACTTCTTTATAGAAGCGAATCGGGCTGAGATCATACCCATTGAACCTGCCCGGGTAATGCCGGGAAGGGAATGAAGGAAATACCTTCAATGGTGTATGGGGCGCATTGTCCCAATGGCAGCGCGTCCGGGTGAATTAGGATGTCATTAGACCCCAAGAATGGCTGATTTATTCATCACAACACACTTGTTATGTTTTTTTTACGAACACTTTTTGTCTTGGTTGCTCTGGGATGGTGCGTTTCATTATCGGGGCAATGTACGATTTATGGCGAGGTGACGGGGCCTGATGGTGAACCGTTGCTTGGTGCGGATATCGTTATCCCTGCTTTGCAACTGGGCGCAGTAGCTGATGCCGATGGGAACTACGAAATTCGTAATGTACCGGTTGGGCAGCATGAATTATCGGTATCTTTTTTAGGTTATGCTAGCTATCGGCAGACAGTGGTTATTACACAAACCGATCAGAGAAAAAGGGTGGATATAGATTTACGCCCAGAAGCTCTAGATTTAGGAGCAGTTACGGTTCTTTCAACGCGAGCGAATAACCGAACCCCCATGACCTTTACCAATTTGGATCGGGCAGATTTAACACAGCAGAACTTAGGGCAAGATGCACCTTTTATTCTGCGCTGGACGCCGTCGGCGGTTGTGACTTCGGATGCAGGTGCGGGAATAGGCTATACAGGTATTCGAATTCGGGGCACTGATCCAACGCGTATTAATGTCACTATTAATGGAATACCTTTGAATGATGCGGAATCCCAGGGTGTTTTCTGGGTGAACATGCCTGATTTTATGTCTTCTACTTCGGATGTACAAATCCAGAGAGGTGTAGGTACATCTACCAATGGTGCTGGTGCTTTTGGTGCTACCATCAATCTGAATACCTCAAAGGTGCAGCAGGAGCCTCTGGCACAGGTAAATGCAAGTGTAGGTTCATTCAATACGTTTAAGCGGAATGTTCAATTCGGTACAGGTCTTTTGAATGATAAGTTTACTATTGATGGGCGCCTCAGTAAGATTACCTCAGATGGATATATTGATCGGGCTTCTTCCGATTTGTCTTCTTATTATTTATCAGGGGCCTATGTGAGTGACAAAGCGCTGGTACGGTTTAATGCTTTTAGTGGTCACGAAATCACGTATCAGGCTTGGAACGGTGTTCCGGCGGAATTAGTAGACGATAGGGATACCAGAACCTTCAACTCGGCAGGAACGGAAAAGCAAGGCGAGCCTTACGAAGATGAGGTGGATAACTATCGACAAACCCATTATCAGTTGTTGTACAACCAGCAATTGGATGGGGATTGGACAACTAATGTGGCTTTACATTATACCATCGGGCAAGGGTTTTTTGAGCAGTATAAAGCCGAGCAAGATTTAGCTGATTATGGTTTGGAGACCCAGACCACAAATGGGGAGTTACCTGATTTGGTTAGGCGATTATGGTTAGATAATGATTTTTATGGTGGTGTTTTTGGTGCCAATTTGGAAAGAGAACAATTCACCTTTACTCTGGGTGGGGGATTCCATATTTACGAAGGGCTTCATTTTGGTGAGATCATCTGGTCAGAACTGGCGGAGGGCTTAATCCCTGATGAAAGATATTACGAAAATGATGCTAGGAAGCAGGATGCTAATATTTTTGCTCGCTTAAACTATGAGTTGTTACCTGGATTGCGAACATATCTGGATCTTCAGTATCGGGGTGTTTCTTATGACTTTATTGGGCTGAACCGGCAAGGTGCCACGGTAGATCAAACAGCTCAGCTAAGTTTTTTCAACCCAAAGGTAGGTTTACAGTATGAATGGGACGAACGTACCCAGGCTTATGCGTCATTTGCTGTGGCTAATCGTGAGCCAAATCGAAATGATTACGTAGAGTCTACTCCGGATAGCAGGCCGCAACACGAGCAGCTATTAGATACAGAAGTTGGCTTTAAGAAATCTTTTGATCGAGGATCATTGGAGGCTACGGGGTATTATATGTATTACAATGATCAGTTGGTACTCAATGGTGAATTGAATGATGTTGGTGCATCAACGCGGGTTAATGTGGACAAGTCGTATCGATTAGGCTTGGAATTGGTAGGTGGATATCAAATCAATGACCAGTTTCGGGTGGAAGGAACTACAACCTTGAGTCGCAACAAGATCAATGCATTTCGGCAGTTTGTAGATGTTTTTCTTGACGATGGTGGATTCACTCAAGAGGAGACATTATTCGAGAATACGGATTTGTCTTTTAGTCCGTCATTTATTGGTGCTGCTGAGATAAACTGGACACCGATTGGGGCCCAGCAATCTTCTTCAGACCGTATTCTTTCTTTGAGCTTGATGTCAAAATATGTGAGTGAACAGTTTTTGGATAATACTAGCGATCCAAACAATGTGATCAATCCCTACTTCTTTTCTGATTTCAGGATTAAATATACCCTGAAGAATGTTTTTGCTCAGAACATTCAGTTTACAGCACTTATACAAAATGTATTTGATGCAATGTACGAAACGAATGGATGGTCGTATCGTTATCAGGCGGGAGGTGAATCATTCCTGCTGAGAGGATATTATCCTCAGGCGGGACGCAATTTCTTGTTTGGTATTTCGGTTACTTTCTAAGTGTATGTTGAAGCCTCCTTATTGGAGGCTTCAATGTCATTACATAATCTTTTTTGACGAAAGTCATACGACTCATCTATTGTGTATATATATTCGTGTTAAAAATGAATAAGCCCACTTACGCATATCAATTGCAAATTAGGCTGCGAGATGTTGAGCCTGAAGTATTTCGTGAAATCATTGTATCCAGCGATACACATTTGGTTGACCTTCACAAAATACTGCAAGTTGCCGTAGGATGGCTTAATGATCAGCTACATTACTTTGAACACGACGGAACTCGTTTTCTACCACCAGATGCAACAAATGCTTTGGGTACCGTCGCTTATACCGATATGCCGATAAGTCAATTCCTGAAAAAAGAGGGTGACGAAATACGGTATGTGTATAACTTTGAGAGTCCCTGGACGCATGATGTGATTCTCAACACTATTCAGCCATCCCATACCACATCATATCCGATTCCATATTGCTTGGATGGAAAAGGGGCAGCCCCACCTGAAGATATTGGTGGTGCGGTAGGATATGCGGATATGCTTGCGGCTCTGGCTAGTAAACGGCATCCTCGTTACCGGATGTATGTGGAGTATTTAGGTGACGATAATTGGGACCCACAGGAGTTTCATCGCGAGTTAATCAACGAATTACTTCAGGAAGACAACTATGGTGTTTTTGATGTCATGGACCTCTTCTCAATGAAAATGGATGGTATACAAGACGGAGAGACTTTCCAAGAAGCCGTTGATCGTATCATTTCCCAGCAAATCGAATCGAATGACCCGCCAGTCGCAAAGGAAACCTACGATCGGCTTATCGGGTTAGGATGGTCTAAAGAGGAGGCCTTTAAGTTAGTATCACAGTGTGTGGTATTGGAGCTTTTCCTTATGGTCAATGACGACCAAGATTTTGATATGCACCGGTATGCGCATAACCTCAAAGCGTTACCGAATGAACCGAAAGAAATTTGGAATATGTAGCTTTAATGGATATGCAGAAATAGCTATTCCGTTTAAGCGGATTAATCTTTATCCTGTTAAATAGTATTTGTGCTCTTACGAGCTTAGAAATTTTGTGTGAACCCAAACCTAAAGGTAAAAGGGGAGTCAAAAGATTGAATGCTCTGATTGATGTTATACAGTGCTACAACTTCAAACTTTGAAGTACCTACACCACTACTGTAGCCTCCACCAATATAGATATTGTCATTAGTGAATCGATTGATTATGAGCTCATCAAAACTTTGTAAAATGAGCGCTTGATCGGCATATTCATATTCGACATGGGCGAATATAACGGGTGTAATTTTGTATCGGGAAAAAGCACCTATACCCCAATTTATAGGTTGGGCGCTCGAACGACTACCACTAAAGGTGTCTGCCCAAGTGAAGTTGACTAAGGCGGATGCCCTTGGCCCTGCAGAGAAACGTTCAGAAAATTTATATCCAACCATTGGTGACAGGCCCAGTTGAAAGATCGAAATACCATTACCACCACTAAAGCCTACAACAAATCCACCTCCATACCACAATCTTTCTTTAAAGGGAAGCCCGTCAAGGGATTGCCCTAAAGCTTGGTGATTCGTAAAGATGGCCGTAACACATACTATGGTGACTATTATCAGACGTTTCATATTGACATATATTTAAGTGCAAGCAAAAATATAATTATAAATGCGAATAATTAGAAATGGCTCTTTTAGGATTGAGATTTAACAGGTTTTTATCCTTTAATTGCTACCTTTAATTCCAGTAAAGACGTCTGATAAAAAAGCCGATCACTAAATAGATAATCCCAAAATGTAGTCTTCATATCATGAAGCGATTACTTCCGCTGAGCATATTTATCTGGCTCCAATTCATGGCTTTTGGCCAGAATTGCGGGTTGGATTCTTCTTTTAGGCTTCGGTCTAACTCCAGAGACACCCTGGAGCTATCCATTTTAGATTTAGTCAATGACAGTCTAAGTAACCCGGGTCAGGGTGAATGTACCGTTCAGTTACATTAATTGCATAGTACTGTTGGTAGTTTTGAGGTATGGCTTGTCTCGCCTGCCGGGCAGGAGGTACAACTCATTGGACCAAACGCTTCCGTACCCGTGACGGGATTGGGTTTTACTTACGATGTAACATTCATTTCAACGCGCTTAGGGCTTCCTGCCAATGGGCAATGGGATAATGACCAGCCTAATCCGGATGGGAGTATGCAGCCTCTAGTGGGTGAGTTCTTTCCTTATCAGGACGGATTACAGAATTTCAATGTTGGCCTTGTAAATGGTAATTGGTTACTTGTAGTCCAAACCAGTAGTACAGCTATTCCATTAGATGGTTCTTTATTTGATGTGAAAATCAACTTTTGTGATGATTTAGGCGAGAATTGCTGCTTTCCTGAGGGTGGTGCCTTTGCACAGGATTCTACCCTTGTGTTATGTGAAGGCGATAGCCTGTTACAGGAACTACCCGATCTTGACGCCTCTATCCCCTTAGTTGATTCCACTGTATACGGATATACATATTTACTCGTGCGGGAAGGGGAGGTGGTTGGTCTTGATTCTTCTGGTAGTTGGGCACCCCTTTTAGCTGGTACCTACCAAATGTATGGATTGTCCTATGCAAGAACGGATTCAACGGCTTTGCCTATACCCAACTCTGGTGTACACATTGACACCTTAACCCGTTCACTAGATTTGCCTGTACCTCCATTTTGTGGGGACTTGACCTCCAACTTTTGGGTGTTAGAAGTTCTGGCTATTGCTGATACAGCGGTGGTTTCACAAGCCTTATGTTTGGGGGATTCTTTATCTATTGGGGATTCCATATTTACCACGCCGGGTATTTATGATATAACCCTACAGAATGCCAATGGATGCGATAGTTTGATTCGTCTCCACCTGAGTATTGAGAATCCAGTTTCGATTTTTTTGGATTCCACCATTTGTTCCGGTGATTCTGTAGGACTAGGAGGAATCTTCTTGAAGCGTTCAGGACTTTTCACGGATACTTTGATGACGATAGGAGGGTGTGACAGTATTGTTACCATCAATTTGCGGGTTACTGAACCTAGCCGAGATACGATCACGCAAATTGTGTGTAATGGTCAATCAGTAACGATTGATGGGCAGTCATTCAATATGTCAGGAATATATGATGTTATCTTGAAGGATAGCCGAGGATGCGATAGCGTAATTGTTCTTGATCTGACTGTACTCTCACCTTTGGCGATCGTTGCAGATGGTCCGAGAGCTTTAACGTGTACGGATATTACACTGGAATTAGATGGAAGAGGAACCCAACCATCGGGGAATATTGCTTATCGATGGGAAAGACAAAGAGATAATGAATTCTTTGTCGATGTCGTGGGCAGAGACTCTATTTTACGAATTGATCGTCCGGGCAATTACTTCCTGCAAGCGGATATGACTGTAGATGGTGTAACGTGTTCCAATCGGACATCAGTCATCACAATTCTCATGGATACTATTCCTCCATTGGTGGAAGCGGGGCCAGATCGTACGCTTAGTTGTTTGCAAGAAACGGCCGTCTTAGGAAGCGGGTTGGTTATGGACAGACCTGATATCGACATCATATGGTCGGCTGCAGAGGGAGCCTTTCCTGGAGATAGTACAGTTACTCGTCCAGTAGTTACGGATACGGGTACTTTTTTTATGACCATTACGGATTTAGGAAATGGTTGTAGCGCATCTGATTCTGTTAACGTTACTTCGGCGAGAATCAACCTCACGGCGATGGTGCCAGCAGATACGGTGCTTACCTGTGATGCTACGGTGCTGGAATTGACAGGGGCCATGATGCCTCCATCAGACGAATATATTCTGGTCTGGTATGAACGTGGTGACTCCACCACATCTTTAAGTAATACGAATACGCTGGAAGTTAGTCAACCAGGAACATATATCTTACAGGGTGTAGACCCGGTTTCCTTATGTTCGGATACGGATACGGTAGTTGTTGGAATAGATACGCTTAGGCCTGACATATCCTTACCTGCAATGGATTCTATTTCCTGTGCAAGTGATGGGGTAGTCTTAGATGCGTCAAACTCTTTTCTTGCTGGTAATACAAGTGTTTCTTGGTTGTCACTAGGAGGTATTCCTTTTACGGAGATATCCTCTTTAGTTATAGAAGTAAATCAAGCTGATACGTTATTGCTCATTTTGGAAAATCAAGTGAATGGGTGTGCGGATTCAGCCTCCGTTGTTGTTACCGATTCAAGGACTCCACTAAATGCGGTCATACAATCTCCTTTATCCTTAGATTGTAGTCGAGATACAGTTCGCTTGGATGGGTCTGGTTCGGAGGGAATAACGTCATTTGATTATGTCTGGTCAACGCAAAACGGTAGGATCATTGGAGATACTACGGCTGCTTTTATTGATGTGGATGCGGGGGGTACATATCGACTTGAAGTAAGGGATAATATAAATGGGTGCACTGATTTTACGGAAGTAGAAGTATTGGTGGATACTATATCACCGTTGGTGGTGTTAGCCGCTGATACCTTTTTGCATTGTGCTAATGATATCGTCCATATTGAAAATACAGCATTAGGAACATCGGGACCGATGTTTGGATATGCTTGGTCTGGGCCTTGTATATCGGATACAATGACTACCGAGCGTTTGTCGGTCAACTGTGGAGGTATATACCAGGTAAGGGTTACAAATTTAGATAATGCCTGTATTTCTGAAGCTGCGGTACAAGTTGATTCTGTAGTCAGTGAGCCCGTGGCAAGGGTAGCTAGTGATTCCGTAAGCTTATCTTGCACTTCAGGGGAAATACTTTTGGATGCACGTTCTTCAGAAAATGGGATTCCATTCTGGTTTTTTCGGGGCGTAGAGGTATCACAATCCTTTACATATCTGGCTACAGATACTGGAGAATATCAGCTTGTTATTCAGGATGCCAGCCTAGGTTGCACCGACTCGCTTGTTGTGTTGGTTGATGTGGATTGCCAGCCTGAAGCACAAATCGTACCTCCACTCAGCTTAGATTGCACCCGTTCTTTGGTCACGCTTGATGGTTCTCTGAGCACGGATGGAAATCCGCTCGCTTTTGAATGGATAGGCCCGGATGCAAACTGTGTAAGTGATCCTACTCAATCCGTCGTGAAAGTGAGTTGTGCAGGTGAATATATGCTGATTGTAACTAATACAGCTGTTGGGGTGTCAGATACAGCTACTGTTATTGTTCCACGTAATGACTCATTACCGTTAGCAGATGCAGGAACAGATCAGGTGCTCGACTGTTTGCAAGGCACTGTGTCTTTGGATGGTTCTAATTCTTCATCCGGACCTGGGATTACCTATTTATGGCGGAATGATCTGGGGGATACAACCTCGACTACAGCTACTTGGAGCACTAATATTCCTGGTATATATTTCTTAGAGGTGCAGGATCAAAGCACAGGATGTCAATCAGAAGATGTGGTTGAGGTTACGCAGGACATTGACATACCCGAGATTCAATTTGGAGCGTCACGGATACCTTGTAATGTGGATACATTTCTTCTGGAAGCCACGGTGTTACCGGATAGCAATACGTATGCATATACATGGTCAGGAGTTGGGATTGTAGGGTCTACGACTGATTCTTTTGTTCAAATTATTCAAGCGGGGGATATTTCTTTACAAGTATTGAATAGTCGAAATGGCTGTAGTATTTCTGATACGATCAGTTTAGATCAGGAGATATGTGGGCCATGTGTTACTATTCAGGATCCGGATACGATCACCTGCCGTCAAACACTTGTGAGCGTAACGGCAGGTTTATGTAGCCCATGTGTTACTTGTACTTTTTCCTGGACGACTGCAACCGGTATGATTCAGTCAAGTGCGGATCAAAATAGCATAATAGTTACAAAACCTGCGGTATATACATTGCGTGTGACGGATTCCCAGGGGGTAAGTACTACGCAATCGATTGAAGTTTTTGCGGACACCTTGCCGCCTGTCATTCAAGCTATATCCGATCAGGAATTGAATTGTCAGGATACATCGGTGGTTTTGGGTAGTAGCCTGACTTTACCGGGTGATTCCTTGAAGTACATATGGTTGACTGCGGGCTTGGATACGTTACCACTTCTTAACGACCGGGAGACAATCGTATATGCAGAAGGTCGTTACCTGCTGATGGTGACAGAGCAAAGAAATGGATGTACAAGTATGGAAGAAGTGATAGTCCAGCAGAATAATGTACCTCCCAATATTCAAGTTGGATCTGATCAGGAATTGAACTGCGGTTCGCCACGCATTAGTTTGGATGCTACAGGGTCAAGTGAAGGGCCTGCTTTCGTTTATCAATGGGAAACGCCTGACGGGTTGATTCAATCTGGTGCTCAGTCATTAAGCCCAGTGATAGAAGGTGCTGGGTCTTATATACTGACTGTGAGAGATACAACGAACCAATGTACTACCACAGATACTGTCCGGGTGGTGCCACCTACTGATCTTCCTGAATTTGACACACTGGACACCCTATATTTGGGGTGTAATAATAATGAAATCAACGTAGAGGCACCGGTGGACGACAACCCTTCCTTTATTTATGCCTGGAGTACGGAAAATGGAATGCTACTAGGTGAAGAGAGGGTCTTGACGATATCGCAGCCAGGGCATTATAACCTAAGGGTATGGAATGAAAATAATGATTGTGCTGATAGCCTTTTGATCGTAGTGGCACAGGATTCTGCCGTGCCAGCACCCAATCTGCCGGACCGTGATACATTGCGATGTGATCAAATTGAAGTGGTACTCGAATCAGGAATATCAGAGACTGACCAGTTGAGGTTTACTTGGCGTACAGCAAGGGGCTTGGATTTAAGTGACCAGACGGGGTCTTCGATCAGAGTTACGGAGTCAGACTCCATTTTTCTTTTAGTTGAAAACTTAAGCAACGGCTGTTTTGCTAGGGATACATCCATTGTAGTTTCAACTACGGATCGACCTGTTATTCGAGCACCTCGGCAGGATCTATTATCCTGTTATAATCCTACGATTGATTTGAAGTTATCGATTGGGGGTGATTTGTCTGACTATATTTTTCTATGGAGCACCACTGATGGTTCAATTGTGGGAGATTCTACGCTTATGGGGCCAATGGTCTCAGAGCCCGGACGGTATACCTTGATAACTACAAATGTATCGTCGGGTTGCCAATCTGAGCTATTTGTGATCGTTGATGCTGATCGACGTAAGCCAGAAGCAGCTTTATTGGGTTCAGGTGACGGTCTTGAACTTACTTGTACAGTACAAGAGGTTACGCTTGATGCGTCCACTTCTATTTCAGGAAGTGGTGCGCTTTTGGTGTATCAATGGGATGCACCAGATGGTTCATTACCTATTAATAATTTGGATGAAGCTGAAATAACTATTGAGTCACCGGTGAGTTTGCAGTTAATAGTTCTAGATACTGTAAATGGTTGTCGGGATTCTTTACCGGTGGAGATTGTGGAAAACATACGACCACCGTTACGGCCTCAGTTATCCGCCATTGAGGCCATAACGTGTCGTGAGCCTTTTACCACAGCTACGATACGTGATTTTTCGGCCATACTGAACTATCAATTGATTACTGGTAATGATACTATAGTTGTAGACACAGCTGAGCTAACCTTAACTGAGCCATCTGACTACTGGTTACGGGTGATTGATCCTGTAAATGGTTGTATTTCTGATACTAGTTTTCAAGTATCTCTTGATACGCTTCCTCCTACAGTAAGGATTGAACAGTTGGGTGATTTAGGGTGTAGAGATGCCTCGGTACGGTTGTCTGTGGCTGAATCCAATGGCCGTTTATTATCTAATGTAACGTGGGTGGGCCCCAATCGAGATACGCTTCAAGATAGTGCCTTAACTAATATTGAGGTTTACGGGGGTGGTTTGTATACTCTGGTAGCCGAAGGTAGTGACAATGGATGCTTGGCAACAGCATCTGTTGTGGTGAATGAGGCTGAACCGCCCATCGATTCGCTAATTGTAGAAGTAGAATTACCAGGGTGTGATATTGGATCGACTGGGGGAATTAATGTTACACAGGTTATTGGAGGAGAAGGGCCATATCTGTATGGTATTGTGGGAGCGGGGCCTTTAGGATTAGAATCGGTTTTCGATAATTTGTCTCCGTTGATATATATGGTGCGGGCAGAGGATAGTAATGGTT
>JABSSK010000400.1 GCA_013214265.1 Saprospiraceae bacterium
CTTCAAATAACCTTGCGATGGAGCTGGACTCAGAATAATTAAGTTTGCAGCCTAGTGTATAAAATGCAACCGAGCGAGGTGTAGCCATAGCGTGTTTATCCGTATTTTTTGGAAGCACAAAGGTAGTGGTTTTGGGTGCGCATAGCAACCTTCATGGAGGGGGTATTCCAGGGATGATATGCATTTGTAGATGCAAAATTACTTACGATCTGCAAACGCATATCAAGAATTAGGTTACCATTTTTCTTTTGAGGTGATATCTGCTACGGTTTATCAGCCAGAAAACGATCGGTTTGAGTAGGTTTACCCTGAATTACATTTAATTGAATAAACTGGAGGATTTCTGGTTGATAGTTATAAATTGGAGATCCTGCTATTTTGTGACCTGCTCCTTCTATAGAGTACATGGTGTAATTGTACCCAGCTTTAGAAAACCATTTTGCTAGTTGATAAGAGCCGAAAAATCCTTTTCTCAGGAATTGGCGTTTTTTGTAAGGAACGGTTTTGTCATCGGTCCCATGAAAAAATAGGGTGGGAGCTGGGCTACCGTCATACTTGGGTTTACCTTGAGTACTAAAGATGGCTCCGGCAAAAGCAATGACCCCTTTATACGAGAAATTTTCAGGTAGGGTTTTCGCCAAAGGGTGTTGTGCTTGATTATACCAATCTGCTTGCAGCGAAGTAATAGCACCAGCACTAGAGCCAGAAATTAGGATTTGAGAGGGATCAATAGCTAAGTCATCGGCTTTTTCAATTAGAAAAGAAGTTGCTGCAAACAAGTCAGAAACTGCGTAATCGATAGCTTCTTCTAGGGGTTTTGTATTGAAAACGCCAACTTCATTACCTTTTTTACGAAGTAAGAGTCGATAGTCAATAGCTGCTACTTTTATGCCGGAATTAACCAGAAAATTATAGTATTCATAATAATAAGGAAGATCTTTTCGGCCTTTTGCAAATCCTCCGCCGAATATAAATATGAGGCAAGGTTTGGTTTGGTCATCGCCTTCGAGCTGATAAAAATCGAGGTATAGCGTTGAGTCTCGATCGACGAAAGCAAAGGTTTGTTTTTCTATACCTTTCTCAATTGCAGGGAGGCTTTGGGCGACGCCGAGCGAAGGATAAAGGCATGAGAGGAGCAAAAAGTAAAGTACAAGTCGGAATTGATTCATGTGGTAGAATTTTTTGTTTACTCTGAGCTCCTCACTATAGTGAGGAGCTCAGAGTACAGAGTAAAAAATTACGGATCAAATCGGCGATTAATCGCATTGAAATACAGGCTTGCAACGACTTCTGCCCCTCTTTGGTTGTAATGTACGTTATCTGCCATGTACTGATCACTCCAATTCGTTGACATATTAACAGCTTCAACGGGGTTTTCTGGAGTGTTAGTAGTAGCTGCTACCTCAAGAATACCCTGATTAAAAGTGGTTAGTATTGCTTCTAACTCTGCCGACATTAAATCTGAACGTGCAGGTGCAATCTGCTCAACATAAACTACAATGCCAGGATAATCAGATTGCAGTTTTTCAATAATCATTGTGATATTATCAAGTACAGGAGCAGGTGGAAGCTGACTATCCAGAAGATCATTCCCTCCAATACCCAAAAGTGCAATTTTAGGGGTTGGGGAAAACTGTTCACGCTCAATAGTATTCAATATCCCAGAAGTAACTTCACCTCCTGTCCCTTCATGGTCTTGATCAAAACACCGATCATTAACATTGGAATACTCTCGATTACTTCGTCGGGTTCCGACAAAGTCAACATCCCAGTTTTGTTCTTGGAAAGTTGACCATAAGTAATAACGATAACTTTCATATTCTTCACCAGAGGGATCGCCTTCAACGCGGGAATCACCCAAGGTAAGAATCGTTAAAGTCTGAGGCGTAACAGGGTTGTCATCGCAAACAAAAGACTGACTGTTCTGGTCACAGCCCCAAAATAAAAGTAGGATAAAGAAGAAAATTAAATTTAGGTTGCTCATCATTTTGGGTTTTCATGTTTGTATATGCCTCCAAAACGACCTTAGTTGAAGGTACCCTACCATTTACATGACTTGGTAAGAAATGATTAACAAATAACCTGTAGTTCCTAAATACCTTGTTCTTGCAGAGACTGTACTAAAGTAAGGGCTTGTTCACCATGCTCGAAGGGAACAAATAAGTGATCGTGGTGGTATCCAGCTATAACATTACAACTTATTCCTGCCTTTGCGAGAACGTTAGAAAAAAGAGCCGTTAGTCCTACGAGTTCCAGTTCGGTTGCTAAGGAAAGGGAAATTCTGGCTGCCAAAAAAGTATATCTTAATTGCTCTTGGTCTGCTTGGTTTTGAGTCATAACCAAGGTCGTTCCTTCCTTTTCTTGCACCAAGGCAAAGATGTGCTGAATATTAGGAAGAAGCTTGTTTTTAGCTTGTGTGAATACATAAGGCTCCTTATATAGAGTTGGTTCAAGTTTAGAAATTATCATTTCTAGCTTTTGCTTTCCCATGTGTTGTATTGTAAAGAATAGGGCAGGTCCGAGGACCTGCCCATTAGATTTATTTTTCAAAAGGATATGCTACATAAGGTGCTCTGGCATCTTTGAGTAGCTTCACTAGTTCGGGCCATTGTTGAGTTAATAGTTGATCCATCTGTGATTGGATAGGTACCATTTGCTTTTTAATGATAAGGAGTTGCTCCCGATGCATATCCGTTGGAGAAGCAGTTGACCCCGACTGCTGATAATTAAGTGAACCCATACGGCGTCTTACACTTGGCTCTTGTTCGATCTCCAAGGCTCTTGCAATTGGGTCACCATTAAGGGAATGGGAAATTGCAGTGACACTGTCTAGCAATGATTGATACGCATTCATAAGTGGTTCCTGATCTACTTCGGCCTGCCAAATTGCAGTTTCTACATGACGCAGTTGCTCTTGAAGGTCATTTATCCTTTGATTGAGAGTAGAAATTTTCTGATTAGTCATAGCTACATCACGCTGGAATACTGTTTTTTCTTGTCGATCACTGGCAGGTAAAACCGTGTTGTCAAGAGCGTGAATTGAAAAGGATACTGGTTCTCCAAGCGTTGTTGTTACACCATTATGATGCATATGCATAGATATCATATATTGACCAGGAGCAACTAGGGGCCCACTTGGGGTTCGACCTGGCTGAACTGGATTCATAGAAGCATAGCGCATATCCCATTCGAAACGCTGCAGACCAGGACTGGCTGTGCGCCTTATTTTTCTTACGGTATTACCACCCGCATCGGTGAAAGTAAATTGCAAATATGGTTTCACTTCTGTACGTTCTGCTTTAAGGGCTTCATAGGAAGGCATGATGCCAGGCTCCCCTTCCTTGCGGGCAGTCTTATCCCCTTTCTTTCTTTTCGTTTCTAGAGTGGTTGGTGCTTCCTTGAGGTAGTAGGTAATTAGGGCAACTGGCCCCAGATTGTCACCACGATAATATGAATGCCCTTGGAAAGAATTACCACGCTGGCCCAAAGGTTGATTTTGAATATACAACCAAGGATCTCTGATGGACATAAGAGTACCTTCCTTTTCTATAGTCTCATTGATGGTTCGCAAACTACTGTAGTCATCCAATACATAGAAACCACGCCCGAAGGTACCCAGTACAAGATCGTTTTCTCTTGGGTGAATAGCCATATCACGGACTGCGATTGTTGGTACGCCTGCCTTTAGCTGTTTCCAATCGCTACCGCCCGTTGGGGAAAAGAACACACCAAATTCTGTACCTACAAACAAAAGGTCTTTGGAAATATGATCTTCAGCAATACAATAAGCTGAACCACGTTTGGGTAAATTCCCTTGGATAGGAGCCCAGGTTTTACCTAAATCAACAGACTTATAAACATAGGGCTTGAAATCACCATATTTATGATGGTTGAATGCAGCATAGAGGGTGTTGCGGTCGTGTTGTGAAGTCAACACAAAATTTACGTAGGTTCGTTCGGGTACACCTTTTATGTTGTCGATCTTTTTCCAAGTAGTTCCTCCATCTGTGGTAAGGTGGATCAGACCATCATCGGTTCCGACAACGAGTAGGTTTTCATCTAAAGTAGATTCATGAAAAGCTACAATGGTTCCATAAGGGGACGTAGATTGGTGTTTGGCAACGACATCCATTCCCCAGACACGTCCCATAACAGAAAGTTCGTTACGATTAATTTGGCGACTCAAATCACCACTTAGTACAGTCCAGCTTTCGCCACGGTTATCGCTTCGGA
>JABSSK010000401.1 GCA_013214265.1 Saprospiraceae bacterium
CATGACAATTTGCAGGTTGTTTTTTACTCGGTGATGGATTTCTTTTAGCAGTACTTCTTTTTCCTGTAAAGCTTTTTCAATCACAGCGTTTTGATTTTTTAACTTTTGGTATAATCGGAAAATGATTAAGGATATTACTATTAATAAAAAACAGGAAACTGGCCCCACCAGCAAGAAGTAGCCTCTGTCGACTTAACTTACTTTCTGCGAGTGCTTGTTGGGCACGCAAGAGTTCAATTTTCCGGTCTTGCTCCTCACGTTTATATTTAGCGTTCAGATCGTTAATTTTCGATCGTAATAATTTATCAAATTCAACTCTTGATTTTCCCAGCTGTAATCGGGTAAAATAAGCGGCTTCTTTGTAAAGTCCGTTATCGTATGTAGCATTATAAAGGGTGTACAATACATTTTTTTCCTCTTTATCATACTTATTCTTTTGGGCTTCATTTAAGCTTTTCACCATTAATTTGAGGCCCTCTTCTTTTTGTCCCATATAGAGTAATGCGCTTCCAAGCTCGGACTTGAGTGTAATATTATTTAACGTTGCTCCTGTTTCTTCATTTAGAGCAATGGCCCGCTTTAAGTATTCTACTGCCGTACTATACTCTTTTTTAGCTCTAAATAGGTGACCTAAATAGGCTGTCACATTAGCGATACCCTGTCGGTTATTATTGGCTAGATTAATAGCCATCGCTTCGTTGTAGTAGGCGATAGCTTCGGTGAATTTTTTTTGTAACGTGTATAAACCTGCTAAATGATTACTGATAGACTCAATTTGAGTCGTACTATTTATGTCTTTAGCCATAGCATACGCTTCCAGATAGATTTCTTCGGCGTCGTCCAGTTGAAAAATTTGCCTGAGTACCGTAGCCCATATATCCAAAGTGCTGATTTCTTTTTCGGTATTTGATTCCTCTCGAAACAAGGTGCGTGCTTTTTGAGCGTACGCAATAGCCTGATCATATTTTAAATCATCCAGGCAAGTAACAGAAAGCGCATAAAAGGAGCGCGCCATTTTATCATTATCCGATATACTTTGGGCATATGCCAAACAGCGATTCAACACAGCCTGGCTTTCTTCATAATTGCGTTCGTAGCGGTAAAGGCGCCCCAAAGTGTAATCATACGCAAAGTGTAAGGTGTCATAGGTTGCGTCAGGTAATAGTTTAGCCGCCATATCCATGAAGACAAGAGCTGAATCTAGATTGGTAGTACGGTATTCCCATCCTAAATCGATAAAAGCCGCAGCCCTTTCTCGATCGCTGTACTGGGTGCGGAACGCTAGCTCCTGGAGTGAGTCGATTTGAGCTGGCTGCGCTTCGCCATTACAGACACTATTGAGGAGGATAAACAAAATACATAGTGTGCGACAGATTAAAATACTTTTGACTTGTGCTGCCATCGCGGATCACAATTTAGAGATTATAATGAAGATGCATTCTGATAAAACACCAACTGTAGCTATCTCAATAGGGTGGGGGATAAAAGGCCAGTATGTTCGAAAATAATGACCTGAACAATAAGGTTAACTTGAGAAATTACTAGAAGTTGGCCTTTACTAATTACCTATCAAATTATAGAAAAATAGAACATAATTCCAGCTTTATATCTCATTTTACTGCAATATCACCCGCAGGAGTAGTTTGATCATCTGCGTATGCCTAAGGATATACACTGACTTGGTATTAGGAGACTGCTTGTGTGTAATAGGCTTGATCAGAGTAGGTGTTTTATATCTATAACAGGACATAATCATGTACGATAAATGAGTTATTTACTTTTGTAAAAAAGGTTTAATATTTCAAATGTGGTAACGGAGTGTACGGAATGAAAACATGATGTGTTGCATGTTTCATGAGTTACATATTTATTAGGTAACCATATGATTGGTTGCTATAAAGAGATTGGAAAAACGAGTACAGTATCAAGGTGTCGTTATCCAACGGTTCAGTTCAAGAGTAAAACTTCTACAAGCCACTTCTGACTTTCAGCATATTCATAAGGCTTTAGACTACCAACCCAGTTGTTATTGCAACGCTTTACATAGGTTTCCTCCTTTGGTTGCGTCGCAATCAATATGAATAAGATGGAACACGCCGAATAGTCCTAGTTGTGGGGAATAGTTTAGAGCGTACGAATATTTTTCACACATGCCGGGCTGTGTAGGTGTTGCGTCTTTTTAATCATTCCCGATAATTGTATGGAAGTCAATTACAATTCATGTTACGCTTGTTGGAAAAAGCGGCCTGATTAGAATTTTTCTTCTCGTTCATAGGGTGTAAGGCTCACTTTAGGCAACTATTTCCGTTGGTATATCTGCTTTTTGATAATTGCGGATGAGCATTTTTATCTGAGTACCATGACTACTCGCAATCGTTACGTCGGCTTGCAGCTTACGTTTGAACGTATTGATCATTTCCAAACCGAATGTATCGTGTCCATCCTCATTTGCTTTTACAGGTATTCCTATTCCATTATCAGCCACTTCTAGTTGTAATCCTCCCTTGGTTTCTTTGACATGAATGGCAATAACACCTTCCTTTTGATTAGGGAAAGCGTGCTTAATACAGTTAGTGAGTAGCTCATTAATAATCAGACCTAGTGGGATGACACTATCAACGTCTAATATTAAAGGCTCAATCTTTGATTCAAAACGTATACGATCCTTATTTAATTGATAGGTGTTCATTACACTCTGACAAAGCCTGTTCAAGTAGTCTTGCAGGTTGACTCCTGTGAGGTTTTCTTTACGATAGAGGGTTTGGTGGATAAGTGACATCGACTCAACTCTGGCACGGCCTTCCTGTAGGGCTTCGACTGCTTTTTCGTCTTTAACCTTTCTGGATTGTATGTTGAGGAGTGACATGACGATCTGTAAGTTGTTCTTTACCCGATGATGGATTTCTTTTAGGAGTACTTCTTTTTCCCGTAAGGCTTTTTCAATTACAGCATTTTGCTTTTTAAGCCTTTGGTATAATCGGAAAATGACTAGTGATATAATGGTGGATAGGATCAAAAAGCTTAAACCTCCAAAAAGGAGCAAACGCTGCCGACTTAGCTTACTTTCTGCAAGTTCCTTCTGGGTACGCAGGAGTTCAATTTTTCGATCTTGCTCTTCTTTTTGGTATTGAGAATTAAGATCGTTGACCTTTGACTTTATTAATCGGTTAAAATCAATTTTTGATTTTGCTAGCTGTAATCGGTTAAAATAAGCAGCTTCTTTAAACAAATCGTTATCGTACGTACTCTTAGCTAGAAGAATCAATACTTTTCTTTCCTCTTTTTCAAGCTTGTTTTTTTGGGCTTCATTTAGGCTTTTTATCATTAATTTAAGGCCTTCTTCTTTTTGTCCCATATAGAGTAATGCGCTTCCAAGCTCAGCTTTGTGTGCTATATTCAATTTTGATATTCCTAATTCCTCATTCATAGTAACAGCCTGAGATAGATATTCTATTGCTTTTGGAAATTCTCTTTTTGCTCTATATAAGTTACCCAGATTGCCAGTCAGAATGGCAATACCTATTTTATTGTTATTCGCTTTATTTATAGCGAGCGCTTCGCTAAAATACTGTACTGCTAGATCATATTTTTTCTGTAGTCTGTACAACCCCGCTAAATTGTTACTAATGGGTTCAATTTGAGATATATTACCTAGGTCCTTGGCCATAGCATACGCTTCCAAGTAGAGTTTTTCGGCATCACCAAGTTGAGAAATTTCTTTTAGTACGGTAGCCCATACATTTAAGGCGCTTATTTCTTTTTCGGTATTTGATTCTTCGCGAAACAAGGTGCGTGCTTTTTCCGTGCTTTCAATAGCTTTTTCGTATTCTAAATTTTCCAAATAGGTAATGGAAAGTGCATAGTAGGTTCGCGCCATTTTGTCATTATCGGAAGTCTTTTGGGCATACACCAAACAACGATTCAACATAGCCTGACTTTCTTCATAATTGAGTTTGTAACGGTAAAGAACCCCCAAAGTGTAATCGTACTCAAAGTGCAGTGTGTCATAGGTAGCATCAGGTAATAATGCAGCGGCCTTATCCATGAATATAAGCCCCGAATCTAGGTTTTTTGCTCGATATTCATATCCCAAATCAATAAAAGCAGTAGCTCTCTCTCGTTCTGTATATTGGGTTTTATTAGCTTGTTCCTTGAGTGTATCTTTTTGAGTTGATTGCGCTTTGGAGTCAGTAATACT
>JABSSK010000402.1 GCA_013214265.1 Saprospiraceae bacterium
GGAATTGATTACAACCGTGGCATACCGGGAAATTCAACCTTTTTCAGAAGGTCTGGCCGTCGTAAAAGATCGCGATCGTTTTGGATATATTAATTTGAACGGACAGATAGTTATACCCTTAGAGTATAGTCGGGCCGAAGCATTTAGTGAAGGCCGTGCCGCCGTTTATGCAAATGGTTATTGTGGATATATCGATCGCACAGGAACTTCGCAATCGGATTTTACCTTCTCAAGGTGCAATTCTTTTGAAGACGGTAAAGCTGTGGTATACCGTGGGCTAAAACGAGCAGGTCTTATGGATAAAGCAGGTACACTCATTATAAAACCTAGTTTGAATCGCCTGCTCTCATTCCGTGAAGGTCGTGGTCTAGTGCGGAAAGGAAAATATAGATTTTATTTCATCTCAGGACAAGCTGCCATTTACCAAGGGGTTTTTGAGCGTGCTTCTGATTTCGAACATGGTGTAGCTGTGGTACGACTCAATAATAAATGGGGCGTCATTAACCGGAGTGGGCTCACCTTGGTCCCGCCAAAATATAGCCAGATTGATCGCTTTCGCGATGGGTACGCTCGAGTAAAAGTGGAGGGCTTTAGTGGGTTAGCCAATACACAGGGTGAATCTATCGTTTCTCCTGATTTTGAAGCTATTACTTATGTGGGTAGTGGCGTGTTTCGAGTTGAGCAAGGTGATAAGATTGGCTACTTTAAAGATGATGGTGACTGGATATGGAACCTCGATAAATAGTAGCTTGCGTGTACTATAGCCTGTTATCCGCGACCAAAAAATTGTGACTTGGCAGAAAATACATGGAATATCTCCGTCAATTTGATGGATTATCAGGATCAGCTTTCGCTAAAAACGGAAGCAGGTAAACGCTATGTATGGGACGCTATTCGTAAAAAGTGGCTGGTTTTTCAACCAGAAGAAATGGTCCGTCAACTCATTATTCATTTTTTAATTGCAGAAAAAGGTGTTCCACGTCCACGTATCGCAGTGGAAAAAGGATTGTACATCAATCAACAATTCCGACGCACCGATATCATCGTCTATGATCAATCTGTTAAACCCTTTTTATTGATTGAATGTAAAGCACCTTCCGTCCCTATCAGTGAGGGGGTCTTTCGGCAAATTGCCCATTATAATATGGCCTTGAAGGTTCCTAATCTATGGGTAAGTAATGGCCCTGATAATTATGCTTGTGCTATTGACTTTGCAGCTGAGTCATTTTCCTTTCTTTCAAGTATACCTTCTTTTCCCACCAATCTTTAGAAAACGAAAACCAAGGAAATTCCTTAATTTTGCATTTCTAATGTAACCGAGCCTAACCAAATATGAACCAACCACGTGTATTGATTACAGGTGCACACGGACAAATAGGATCCGTACTCACCAAATCTCTGCGTAGACGCTATGGTGCCGACAACATTTTGGCAACAGACATCCGGGATATACATGATCCTGAAGGGCAATTTGCTCAATTAGATGCTCTGGATGCCAAACGCTTGCTTGACCTTATTGATACCTACCGGATAGATGTAGTCTACCATCTTGCCGCCATCCTTTCAGCAAAAGGAGAACAAATACCTCAGCAGGCATGGCAAATCAATATGGATAGCTTATTCAATGTACTGGAGGCAGCCAAAAACAAACAACTACAACTTTTTTTTCCAAGCTCGATTGCTGTTTTTGGCGAGAATACCCCGCGTGACGATACACCTCAGGAAACGATTATGCAGCCTTCAACTGTTTACGGTATAAGTAAACTAGCGGGGGAAAATTGGTGCCAGTACTACTACCTCAAATATGGTGTCGATGTGCGATCCATTCGTTATCCAGGGATTATTGGGTATCAGTCTTTACCCGGTGGGGGAACAACGGATTACGCCGTCGATATTTATCATAAAGCTATGCTGGCAGAACCCTTTACCTGTTTTTTAGCACCCGATATGAAATTACCCATGATGTATATGGATGATGCCATACGTGCTACCATTGAACTTATGGAAGCCCCGATCAACCAGATTCGGGTTCGCACCGCCTATAATCTGAGTGGGATGTGCTTTTCACCACAAGAACAAGCACAAGCTATACGTAAATGGAAACCCGATTTTTCTATATCCTATGCACCAGACTTCAGGCAACAAATTGCTGCTTCCTGGCCCAATAGCATTGACGATTCAGTCGCCCAGCAAGATTGGGGTTGGAAGCCCGAATACAACCTGGATAGGATGACTCAGGAGATGCTTGAACAATTGAAAAATAAATATCAGGCTCAAAAGGCCTAACCATAAATCGTGAAAATAATAGTACCATGTTTGACCATGTTGGACCAGAATTAAATCTTGAACTATCTGAAATCCGGGACGCCGGACTCTATAAGGAAGAACGCGTAATTGTAACCCCTCAGGGAGCAGCTATCGGTATTAATACAGGTAAAGAAGTCTTAAACTTTTGTGCCAATAATTACCTAGGCTTATCCGCAGATCCGCAAGTCATAGCAGCAGCTAAACAAGCTATTGATGATCATGGATTTGGTCTTTCAAGTGTTCGTTTTATTTGTGGAACCCAAGATATTCACAAAGAATTAGAACAAAAAACAGCTGCTTTTTTAGGTATGGAAGACTGTATCCTGTACGCCGCAGCTTTTGATGCAAATGGTGGGCTTTTTGAACCGCTCCTGGGAAAGGAAGATGCTATCATCAGTGACGAACTCAATCATGCCTCAATCATTGATGGTATCCGATTATGTAAAGCCGCTCGTTATCGCTATAAAAATAACGATATGGCTGATCTCGAGGATAAACTTAAACAAGCCCAAGGTGCTCGCCGAAGACTGATCGCAACGGATGGTGTTTTCTCAATGGATGGGTATATCGCCCAGATTGATAAAATTTGTGATCTCGCTGATAAGTACGATGCTATGGTTATGGTAGATGAATGCCATTCCACTGGTTTTATGGGAAAAACAGGTCGAGGAACGCATGAGCATTGTGGAGCTATGGGGCGGGTAGATATTATTACCGGAACCTATGGTAAAGCTCTGGGAGGGGCCTCCGGCGGATTTACTGCTGCTCGCAAAGAGATCGTTGATATGTTGCGACAAAGATCACGCCCATATTTATTTTCCAATACATTAGCACCGTCTATTGTTGGGGCTTCTATTAAAGTGCTGGACATACTGAGCGCTAGTACCGAACTACGGGATAAATTGGAAGACAATACCAAATACTTTCGTTCCCAAATGACTGCTCAGGGATTTGATATACTCCCTGGGACACACCCTATTGTACCCATCATGCTTTACGATGCAAAGCTGTCCCAGGCCTTTGCAAATCGGTTGTTGGATGAGGGTATTTACGTGATTGGATTTTTCTATCCGGTAGTTCCCAAAGGTAAAGCCAGAATTAGAGTGCAAATGTCAGCCGCACATGATCGATCACATCTAGATCAGGCCATTACTGCTTTTACCAAAGTAGGTAAGGAAATGGGTGTACTGAAATAACCATCTTATCTATCGATACGAAGGGCTATACAGCAGTCTCCCTGTATAGCCCTTAAACCATTAATAAGCACATCCCGTCTAAAGTATTGGTGTGGTCCGTCTATTTTTTTTATTTCTGCTGATATGGAAAATATGGCATCACAATACACTTGTGCAGAGAACTTAGTTATGTTGGCCTATCACCCCATGAATGGAAGGTTCCGGGTCAGTCAAATTCATTTTAATGGTATACTCAGCGGAGCCCTCCTGCAGGATATGATCGGTCTTGGTTATATTCATATCCAGGGAAAACAGATTATTCCTAAAGTACAAGCCCTTACAGGGCATATCGTCTATGATGATATGCTAGAACGACTACACAAGAAAAAGAAACCATACAACTTCCAGCAGTTCACGCAACTGGTCATGATGAGGGCTCATAAACTTTTGGTGGCAATTCGAGAAGAATTAATACAGCGGCAGAAACTGCATAAAAAGGAAAAACACCTGCTAGGCTTTATTCCGATCAATAGATACCCTGCAACTCATCCTAATCAGAGTGCATTACTGATTGAACAATTACGAAAAGATATCATCCGGCCTACATCTACTTTCTCCGAACGGGATTGGTGCTTGTTTGGCCTTTTACAGATCGGACAGGTATTTGGTGTCGTTTTTCCTGACCGCAAAACAGCTTTCCG
>JABSSK010000403.1 GCA_013214265.1 Saprospiraceae bacterium
AGTGGTGTGAACAGTAACGAGCATGAATTTGGGCCCATTGCTTTTCCTGGGGATTTATTGTATTACTCTTCTGTAATAGGGGGAACTGCCAGAATATATAGGTCACGCCAAGGAGGGGACCGTTGGTCCAAAGGTGAGATACCTGAGAACTTTCCAGTTATTCAGAATGGACAGTACTGCGACGGAAGTTTGTCCCCGGATGGGGAACGTTTCTTTTTCACGATATGTGAGGAAGGAACATTTGGTAATCAAACAACGCGATGTGAAATTTACGTAATCGAGCGGCAAAATAATAGCTGGACACAGCCTCAACGCTTACCTGATGCTATAATTGCATAAGGGGTTACGGCCACGCATCAAATGGAGGTTAATCGGAGTGATGTGGAACTACTTTATTTCGCTTCGAATCGTGGCGGGGGAAGAGGCGGAATGGATATTTGGTACGTCACACGAAATCGGGCATTTGCCGATGCTCAGTTCAGTCAGCCTGTTAATTTGGGTCCATCTATTAACACTCTGGGTGATGAGATGACACCATACTATGATGATGCGGATGGTATGTTATATTTTTCTTCTAATGGGCACCCTGGAATGGGAGGGTTTGATATCTTCAAAAGTGAAGGAGATCTTATGAATTGGGCTATACCTTCGAATGCAGGTGTCCCCTACAATTCCAGTGCAGATGATTATTACTACACGGAAAAGCCAGAAGGAGGAGGAGGTTTTTTTGCTTCCAATAGGGTTTTTGCTGGAGAAAAATTATCAACCTTTGATGATGACATATTTGCTTTCCGTACGCAACCCGAGGCCCTTGCTTTAGAAGGTAATGTTTTTGACCGTACAACAGGTGAAGCTTTACAAAGCTACTTGGTGAGTATAATTGAAATCTCTGCTCAGGGCCAAGAAACACTCTTAGTCACGGAAGAATTTAATACCATATCAGGTTACTCCTTTCAGGTATTACCAAACCGTCGATTCCGAGTTGAAGTAGAAGCTCCTGGATATGCTAGTAATAGTTATGAGTTCTTTACTACGGATCCTTCGGTATACTTGTATGGTCAGCCTCTATTTCTTTCTGAGGCGACGATTGAGCCTGTTGACCCCATCGTGGATATTGGATCTGGAGATAATATTTACACGCCGCCGGTAGAGGAAGAAAAGGAAGAAGATATTGAAAAGACGCCGGAGTTTGAGGAACCAATGGCAACCTATACTTCGAGAGGTACTGCTAGTTTTGATGATGCTGAATTTACCACGAATGCACCACGATTACGTGGTGTGTATTATAAAGTTCAGATCATTGCTTCAAAGAAGTATGATGAATTACAGCCTCGATTCGATGGGGTTCGGGAAGTAGGTGCTCTACAAACAGAATATTTAATTGATCGAGGACTGTACAGGGTTTTATTGGCCTCATTCTTTTCTGAATCTGAAGCTAAAGATGCGCAGCGCTCAGCAGAATCGGTTGGATTCAAAGGTGCATTCATTGTGAAATATGAAGATGGCCAGCGGTATGGTCGTGTAAATTTGAAGTAATGTATGGTAGTGAGCTCCTCACTTAAGTGAGGAGCTCACTACCATACCGCTCCATGAAGCCCCAACGCCCTTGCAATCCACCTGTATGAATCATTACTATCCGTGAACCAGGCGAAAAGCTACCTTTCTCTATTTCTGAGAATAAGCCGAAAGCCAATTTCCCGGTATAAATAGGGTCGAGTTTTATTCCTGTTTCATCATAAAATGTATTCATCCATTGGATTAATGGTGGTTTCCATTTCGCATATCCGCCAAAATGATATTCCTCTATGATTTTCCATGATTTTTTGGATTCGGAGACCCATGGCGTAATTTCTTGCTGCATAAATGACCCTTTCAAGGCAGGAAAAATAAGGATCTGGCATGCTGGATGAGTAGCCTGAATAATCCCGGCAGCAGTACCACCGGTACCTGCTGAGACGCAAATATGTGTTGGGGAATCCGAAAGTTGGGTTTCTATTTCATGGATAATCTCTTGACAACCTTGTAGGGCTAGTGCATTCGTGCCGCCTTCTGGTAAAATGTAACACCGCCCAAAAGGTCGAGTCATCTGTTCCTGTATGTCAGGTTCATCTTTTTGCCGGTAAATACTGCGGTTGACGTAATGTAGTTTCATACCACATTTTTTGGCAAAAGCCAGGGTAGGGTTATGTTTTTGGGCAGGTTCCCCTCTAATTATACCAATGGTTGAAAAGCCAAATAGTGTTCCAGCAGCAGCAACCGCTGCGATATGATTGGAATAGGCACCACCGAAAGTAAGCAATTGCTCATAACCACCAGCCCGAGCATGATACAGGTTGTATTTTAGCTTTCTCCATTTGTTTCCACAAAAAGCGGGATAATCAGTCTCTTTGGGTAAAACCAATAAGTCATCCCGTTTGACCCATAATTGTAGATCTGCGGCTGTAAGTTTAGGGTGCTCAAGAACCTCCAACGGGCTGAACAAATTGAGCGCATCAAGTTGATAGGAAGGGATGTCTGGCAAACCTTTAGAATTTTATATTGTTTGTGACCATAAAATAAAAAGCACCCATAATTAATGAATCGAAACCAAAGATATTTTATTGAATGTAGCTATTTAGGCTCAGAATATTTCGGATGGCAGAAACAACCACGGCAACTTTCGGTACAAGAAACCATTGAGGATGCATTTACGACCATATTGGGAAAGCAAATAGATATCACTGGTTGTGGCCGAACAGATACCGGTGTTCATGCGAAAGGTTATGTGGCTCATTTCAATTTCGATGGTGATTTTCCACCACATTTTAATAACCGAATAAATAAATTCTTGCCCTAAGATCTAGTCATTCATCATCTATATCCGGTTCATTGGGATGCTCATGCACGTTTTGATGCATACCATCGCGCATACGAATATCACGTAATATTTGCTAAAGATCCTTTCCAACAACAGCGAGCTTACTATTACTCATTTGCGCAGCGACCCAACCTGCAAAAGATGCAGCAGGTAGCCAATTTATTATTGCAGTATGAAGCATTTTTTCCATTCTGTAAAACCAATCACAATGCGAAGACCCTCATTTGTGATTTACGAAGAAGTGAGTGGGTGGAAGGAGATCATTCCGATCACTTAGTCTTTCATATTGCATCCAATCGATTTCTCCGCGGTATGGTTAGACTTATTGTAGGGATGTGCCTAAATGTTGGAACTGGAAAAGTTACGCTGGATGAGCTTCGTACTGCAATGGATAATCAGGAGCGGTTATCCAAAAGTACAAGTGCTCCTCCTGAAGGACTGTATCTCACCGATATTCGTTACCCATACCGAGAAAAGATGAATACTTATATCTCTCCCCATCCATACTAAAGAATAAAAAATAAGGTGTCAGAGGATGCCAAAAAGCCTACTGTTGCGTTTTATATCATAATATGCGTTGGGTTGGGCACCAAAATCACGGGCTAATTTATCTTCGGTATATGTATTGAAGTCAAGCAAGATCGATCGGTTTTCATTACTTCGGAGAGTCAAATCGAACATGAATTCTAAGGCACCGTGGGCTTTTCCATAAGCAGAAGCGACCGGAATCAAACTCAGCATTTTATGATGGCTGAATACAAAAAAATTAACAGCACAGAGTTCACCTTTCTTATCTTTTACTGCTGTGGCAAAACCTTGGCCGCGATGTAACACATTGTACATAACCCGTTGTAATCCGTGGAAGGTACGATCGATTCCTCTTTTTTCGTGGGTATGCTTTTTGTAAAAAGCAGCAATCGCTTCAGGTTTTATATTATTTACAGGGAGCAAACCGGCGGCCGAGGCGCGTTCTAATCGCGCCTTCAGACCATCGGAATACCGCCTGGAAAGCACTTCATAAGGCTCATTGAGCAGCAGTTGAAAATTTGTTTTTTCATGAACTGCAAAACCAGCATCCTGAGGAGGCCGATTCCTTTCATTTAAAGTAACATTAATATAGCGATATTCTTCTGGAATAGCATCCAGAAATGAGCGGATTCGTGCTTCGGATAAAGCTCGTACACTAAAGATGCCAAGCTCTCGTATTAATCGAGGTTGATGTAGTTCTTGTCCAAGGATTTTTGATGATCTAAAAACGAGGGGGAATACCGATTGGTAGTCATCCTCAACTAGTACTTCCCATTCTTTTGCAATACAGT
>JABSSK010000404.1 GCA_013214265.1 Saprospiraceae bacterium
CATTGAACCAGGATTACGTATCCATTTCTATGCGGCTCAGTCCTATGTGTCGCCCGAACCACGGATTGGTGCTAAATACTTGGTTTCGGATAATTGCAGAATTAAAGCTGGAGGTGGGCTATACAGCCAGAATATGTTGGGTACTACCAATGATGAGGATGTGGTTAACTTTTTTGTTGGGTATTTAGCTGGGCCGCAAGAGCCTGTTAGTGGGCCTGACGGCAACAAGTTAGACCAAACGGTTCAATTGGCTAGTCATTTGTTATTAGGAGCAGAGTGGGATGCTTCCCGTCAATTACTCATTCGTTTGGAGGGATATTATAAAAGCTTTGATCCGCTGTTGGTATTGAACCGAAATAAGCGGTCGGGTGCAGATCCTGATTTTTCGGCAGAGACGGGTCGTGCTTATGGTGCAGAGACTACTGTCGAATATCGTAATCGGGGTTGGTATGGATATGTAGGATACGCTTTATCGTGGGTGGATCGGAATGATGGTATGCAGATATATCCGACTGTTTTTGATCGTCGTCATAACTTGAATATATTGGGTCAGTATACATGGGGTAGCCGTAAAAACTGGGATGTATCGGTACGGTGGAATCTAGGTTCTCCTTTCCCGTTTACGCAGACGATTGGTTTCTTCCAGGATGTTCCTGCAGATGAGTGGTTAGCGGGTAATTCATTTTTGACGGGTAATTTTCCATTGGGGGTTTTATTATCCTCGGAACGTAATGGTGGTCGTTTATCTTATTACCATCGGTTGGATTTAGGGTTAACGTACCGGTATTGGTTTTCGCAAAATCCGGATAATGAGACCCATCTTGAAACCAGTTTTAGTGTTAGTAATGCTTACAATCGAGAAAATATCTTCTTTGTAGATCGATTGACTAGTAATAAGGTCAATCAATTGCCGGTATTACCCAGTTTGGCACTCACTTTTCACTGGTAATTTGGGTTTTAGCCCTCATATAGACGCATAGCACCAAGATACGTTTCGGGATCGAGTATTTGGTGATCGGTTACTACAGCTCTGATTCCAATATTCGACCAAGAACCAACTCGGGCGGCAATGCCTATATGGGCACCTGGTCGAAGTATCACATGGCTTTCCAAGTGTGCCATAGGCTCCACCATTGCGCCTGGAAAGATGCAGCAATTATCATCGATTATGGCCGACTCTGCCACCAAAGCATTCGGATCGATGTACGTAAAGAGAGAAAAACCTTGCTGGATAGCTTCCATTGCTGTTTGTTGCAAGTGTTTGAGGCTCAGATTGTGTGTTGGCTGGGTGAGGATATGCAAACGGAAAACAGTGGGAGGGTATTCTTTTGCTAAGGTTTCAAATGGTATGAGTGGCCGATCATAAAAGGTGGGTTTCTTGATAAAGGAAGAATGAAGGGTATATCCTATAACTTCCTGATTTTTGTTGCGTTCGATATATTCAGCTAGAACAGGTGTCAATTCGGAGTTACCGTAAATGATAATTCGGTCTGTCATAGTATTTTCATTAGGGTCTTTCTGTGATAAATTGAATAATACTTCGGGCTAATTGGGGGTGAATAGGGAGTTCGGGGTTGTTATAGGACTGCAGCTGTTTGGCTTGGTCGCGTGTATCAATTTTTTTGAGGACGTGGTTCATCTCATTAATTATGATTTTTTTGCCTTTATTTCCTGCAGCTTCCGCAAGTAAAGAAGCTTCCTTTACATTTACTTGGATATCGGTTGTTCCTTGAATGATCCGTGTGGGCTGGTGTATGCGTGCGATGATTTCAGCGGGGTTATGGGCAAACCAGGAGATTAGGTAAGGCTGAACACTGGGTCTGAATAAGGAATATAGCATTGGATTTACATCTTTAACCAGATGGCCTGCAACGAGGGAGTCCATGATTGGGTTGATCATATTGTGAATCATCGGTGGTTGGGTCTGAAATTGTTCGCGTAGGAGGGTATGGGCTGGTTGGCCTGGCCCAGCAATGGAAATTAGGCCATTCTCTTGATCATTTTGCTCGGCAGGCAGCAAACTGACCAAAGCACGTTCGCTATGTCCTGCCAGATAGATGCGGCTAAATTGTTTTTTTTGTGCTAAGGTATTAACCCAGCTTTTCAGATCCTCGACATAGTGCATGAATCTGAGTTCTTCTTCGGCAATTAATGCGGCTTGGCTACCAGCTACCCCTCTTTTATCCATACGCAAAGAGGCGATACCTGCCTTTTTTAAGCTATCGGACAGCATGCGTAAGCAATTGGTTTTGGTCATGGCACTATTCCCATTATTATCCGTGGGCCCTGAGCCGGGGTGAATAATAACCAAAGTAGAGGCGTGGGTTTTTATTTTTTGGGGAACCACAAGTATACCATGTAAGTTACCGGTAGGGGTATGCAGTATGACGGTATCAGACTGAGAAAAGGCGGAAGTAGCAAAAGAGCATAGGGCACTTAACAGAATAGCAAAAAGGCGCATAATTATGAATTGCTTGTGTACAGAAGATTACGAAAAAGGTAAAGATAGGTTACTTGTTTGCGCTTATGGTTTTTCGGCCCTTACCCAGTCCAGTTCTAGCGCAAAAGGGCCGCTTTGGTTTTGAGCGATTAGAAAACCGATCTCTCGGATAAGTTCGGGTTGGGGTTGGGGTAGATTAGGTAAGATTTGCCCACGAAAGGTTGGGGTAAAAAAAGACCATTCAAAAAAAAATTCTTCCATTTGGTTAGGTGCAGGTGTAAAGGATACGCGGTAAGCTGTTCTTGCGTATTGACCTCGACATCGGATACGAAAGTCATAGGTTTTTCCATCTCCGCGAGCACGGATACGGATTCCGCTGGCTTCGCCGTGAAGAATATAGGGTAGTGATGCTCTGATGCTGGCAAAACCACCACCATTCTGTAGGGATACGTTGCCTTGGAAAATGGAGTGGTTTTTGATATTCAATATGCGGCTGGAGGACTGGCCACCCATCACTGTATCGTTTACTACCTCCCAGATTAGTTTGGTAGATGCCCCGAACTGATCAATGTATAGAGGGTATTGCATATTGGTTTTTATAAGGGGCAGGAACATACGAAAACCAGTAGGCATGGCTTTCTCGATTGGGGAATGCAATCGAGAAAGCCGTGACCAAGGTTACCTTATCAGTGTTACCTCACCCTGTTCGGTAAAGAGTTGTCCATCTGGAAATAAAATTCCAATTTGGAAGATATATACATCTGATGGTGCTGGGTTACCGGAAATATTACCGTCCCAGCCCGTATCAGGGGTGTCATTATTGTAGACAAGCTGTCCCCAGCGATTATAAATGCGGAATTCGGATATTGAAATAGCACCTACGAAAACGAGATTGAAAAAATCGTTCACATCATCGCCATTGGGGGTAAAAGCATTGGGCACTTCGTATCGGGGTGCTACTACATTGACCGAGATCTCTTTGGTTACGGTACAACCTTCAGCGGTAGTAATAGTAAGCCTATAAACAGTTGGTGATTCTGTGGGGGTATCTTCCACTTCGGTCACATTACTGGCGAAGTCTACGCCATTTTTAGACCAGGTATAGGTTACATCGGCAGGCGAGGTAGGGGTTGTAACAGCTCTAATGCCTATGGATTCTCCCAGTGGTACACCTTCGCCAGTAGCGGATTCGGGGTTGATTACCAACTCATCGATAAAGGGAACATCAAAAACGTTGATGGGAATATTTTCGGTAATGGCTCCACAATTATTTCCGTAAGTGTAAACTAAGGAAACATTGGTGGGTGCCAGCGGAGAAAATGAAAGTTCAGGACCTTGAAAAGTTTGTCCATTAACGGTCCATTGAAAAAATTCGCTGACATCATCAGGGGCATTCGTGGATGCACTGAGGATGACGGTTTCACCAGGGCAGACGGAGGCCCCTGGGCTCACGGTCAGGGTAGGCTCTTGGATCACCCGAACCGGTACGGTAAAGGTTTGGGGCTCACAATCCGGATATTGTACCGTAAGTTGATAGGTGGTATTCAACTCGGGTGCAGGAGAAAAGAAAGGGTCGGAAGATATAATGGTACTGCTGCCGGATTCTGTCCAAGCGAAACTGGCATCAGCATTGGTATTAGCAGTAGCCACCAGTGTTATAGATTCCCCCCGGCAGATGGTCAAGTTAGGGTTCAGGGTTACGGGGGGCGGCAA
>JABSSK010000405.1 GCA_013214265.1 Saprospiraceae bacterium
CATCAACTGGTGTGTTCTACTACACATTAGAGGCAGGTGAGTTCACCGCTACGAAGAAGATGATCGTTGTAGAATAAACATCATAAAAATTGGGAGTGGTCCTTAATCAGGGCCACTCCCATTTTTTATAATGTTTACATGATTCTTATTTTGATAAATTTGCTTACCTTGAGTTCAGGTTAGCATTTTTTTATTTATAATACTTTACATAATCCCATGCCGATGAGAAAGACAGCCTTGCTCTGCCTTTTCCTTATCCCTTGTCTTACGTTTTCAATTACATATCTTAGGGCACAGGTGACTTTTATCATGCCAGCTGATACCATATTAGCGGGACAACCTACGCTTTCTGTACCAATAACGGTAAAAAATTTCAAAGACATAGTTGGGACTCAATTCACGTTAACTTGGGACAACTCCGTCCTGAATATTTCCAGTATTGATCAGTTAGGTTTTGAAGATCTTTCTTTGAGTAATCATTTCAATATTGAGTCTGATAGTGGATGGATAAACTTTTTGTACATTGATTTGGGCCTTACGGGGGTATCTCTGGCCGATGATGCTCTTTTGTTTAGAGCAAACTTTGAAGTAGTAGGTTCACCGGGCGATGAAACGGAAATACGTTTTTCTGATGACCCTACGGAGCGTGAGGTAACCGATACCTCATCCATTTCAACTTCGCAGCCAGTTGAAGCGAGTTACGAAAATGGGTTTCTAATGATTGAGGGAACCACCAGTACAAATTCATCCAGTCACCCCGAATTACTCAGAATTAGTGAAGCCTATCCAAATCCTTTCCAAGGAAATATAAACCTTTCATTTTACGCTAAGAGAAGTGATACATATCAGATTGAAATTTTTAATCTGACTGGACAAATACTATATAGGAATCCCATTTATTTGTCTTCAGGGACACAAGATATTTTGTTAGGAACCCATTTATTTCCTGAAGCTGGAACATATATTATCCGATTATCTGGCCAAAATATATTGGCTACACAAAAAGTGCTTTGCACAAAATGAGAATGAATTAATAAGAACCATCCCAAACTCCGAAAACCATGATTAAAAAGTGTACACAACTCTTGATTGGGCTGGTTGTACTTCCCATGACATTTATCGCTCATCTGACAGGAGCAAGTTTCCATTCATCCGAAAGAATTGACAAGCCCCTGAATGAGGAGAAGTCCAACCTTACATTTGTTGCATCGAATGATGCTATGATGGACTTGACGCTGGATATTTCTAGCGTGTCCATAGATCCAGGCGAAAACGTTTGTTTGCCCGTTACTGTTACCAACTTTGATGAAATAGTTGGTATGGAAGTTATCTTCGAATTCGATCCGTCCGTAATAGAATTTGTTGACGTCCAGACCTTTAATTTAAAAGATTTATCGGCTAGTTCTTTTGGTCGCCCCGGAACAGGTACAAACCCTGAAGGGCGATTAAAATTATCGTGGCTGGATTTTTCCGCGACTGGTGTCACCTTACCAGATGGGACATCCATCTTTGAAGTTTGTTTTCAAGGTGTTGCCAATGGGACGGATAATATTACTTTGGCAACGGGTGCAGAAGCCTACAAGCCAGATGATTCGATTATACTACCAATCCTTGGCTCGAATACGATAACAGTAGGAGACGGTATAGGTGATGGTGGTGGATCAAGTGATGGTTCATCAGACCTTACCTATTCCATTTCAAGTGCTAGCATCATTCAAGGTCAAGAAACTTGTTTGAGTTTCAGTGTTGATAATTTTGAGAGCATTATTGGTACGGAAGTTAATATTACCTATGACCCGACCGTGCTGGAATTTGTAGATGTGCAGGCCCTTAATCTCAAAGATCTATCTTCTAGTTCCTTTGGTCGCCCCGGTGAAGGATTGAATCCTCTAGGGACAATAAAATTGTCATGGCTAGATTTTTCAGCATCAGGCGTTACTCTAGCAAATGGTACTGTAATTTTTGAATTATGCTTTGAAGCAGTAGCAGAAAATGGTACTTCAATAATTACCCTTGGACCTAATCCAGAAGCCTATGATCCTAATGATAATATAATTGCACCAGCAATCAACGCTGGGACAGTAACAGTTGGTGATGGGTCCAATAATGGAGGTGGAGGCAGTAATGATTTAACGTATACCATATCCGGTGCTACGCTTGAAGTAGGTCAAGAAACTTGTTTGAGTTTCAGTGTGGAAAATTTCGAGGACATTATAGGGACAGAGGTCAATATCACATTCGATCCCAATATACTTCGCTTTGTGGATGTTCAGGGCCTTAATCTGAAAGACTTATCATCGAGTTCTTTTGGTCGCCCCGGTGAAGGTTCTAATCCAAACGGCGTGTTGAAATTGTCCTGGTTGGATTTTTCAGCAGTGGGCGTTACCCTGCCTGACGGTACTGTAATTTTTGAAGTCTGCTTTGAAGCTATTGGATCTGGGACATCTATCATAACGCTGGCTCCTAACCCAGAAGCGTATGATCCCGATAACAATATTATAGAGCCCGAAATCAATGCTGGCATTGTTGTGGTAACTGGAAATAATAATGGAGGAGGGGACGATTTAACATACTCCATCTCCAGCGCAAACCTCCAGGTAGGACAACAAACGTGTCTTGAGTTTAGTGTTGATAACTTTCAAGATATTATAGGCACAGAAATTAATATTATATACAATCCTTCTATTCTGGAGTTTGTCGATGTGCAAGCACTAAATCTTCAGGATCTGTCCGTAAGTTCTTTTGGTCGTCCTGGGCAAGGAACAAATCCGGAAGGTGTATTGAAATTATCTTGGCTCGACTTTTCAGCTATGGGTATTTCATTACCTGATGGTACGGTAATTTTTGAAATTTGTTTTGAGGCTCTAGCTTCTGGAACGTCAACAGTATCCGTAGATCAAAACCCAGAGGCCTATGATCCTGATAATAATATTATCGAACCCTTTGTAAATGCAGGAACAGTAACAGTCAGTGGTGGAAACAACAACACGGAGGATCTTACATTTAGCATAGGTGATGGAACTGCCAATCGGGGTGAGGAGGTATGTTTGGACTTTCAAGTTCAGAACTTTGAAGCTATAGTAGGAATGGAGTTGGTTATCAATTATGATCCAGCTCGAATACAATTTATAGATGTCCGTAATTTTAACCTTAAAGATTTATCTGGCAGTTCTTTTGGTCGTCCAGGTGAGGGAAGTAATCAGCCTGGTTCAATTACATTGTCTTGGCTTGATTTATCGGCAGGAGGGGTAACATTGGCTGATGGTACTACTATTTTCCAATTGTGTTTTGAGCCACTAGTTTCAGGAGGAACCGCAACTGTATCGATTCAATCTGGCGAGGAAGCATATGATACGGATGACAATGTAGTGGATACGCAAACAGAACCAGGAATCATTACAATCGGTGGCGGTGTAGGCTCTTTTGATGATTTTGCATTAATTATTGGTAGCGATAATGTTATGACAGGCGATGAAGTTTGCCTTCCTGTTTCTGTAGCTAATTTCGCCAATATTGTTGGAATGGAATGGACCTTAAATTACGATCCTTCCTTATTGCAATTCTCAGAGGTGCGAGGTTTTAATCTCAAAGATTTAACAGGTAGTTCCTTCGGTCTTCCTGGTGTTGGCGCTAATCCAATAGGTGCAATGAAATTATCTTGGATTGACTTATCGGCAGCAGGGGTTACGTTGAGTGATAATACTATAATTTTTGAGGTTTGTTTTACGGCTGTAGCACCAGGTACGGCGAATGTAACCATCAATGAGTCAGAAACTCTTGAAGTTACGGATGGAGATAACAATATCCTTCCTTATGAGTTGCAACCAGGAACTGTTGGGATAACAGGGGATGTCGTTCCAACGGGATTTGCTATTGATATTGGAAGGGTTAGCACACAACCTAACGTAGCAGTTGATGTTCCAATCCGTGTATTCAACTTTGATCAGGTAGTGGGAATGGAATTTGTTATTTCATATGATCCAGCTGAACTACAGTTTGATCGTGTTGACAATTTCAATCTCAAAGACTTGACGGCAAGTTCTTTTGGTCGCCCAGGGGAAGGAACCAATCCACTGGGGTCATTGAAACTCTCTTGGTTAGATTTGGCTGCAACAGGTATCTCTGTACCTG
>JABSSK010000406.1 GCA_013214265.1 Saprospiraceae bacterium
TTTTCTCATCCCAGCCTTTTTTAAGAGCAACTTCTTCAGGCCATAACCCTCTCACATCAAATATAACTTTATAAAATAAGCCATACTTCTCCCTAGCATTTATTGCAGCAAATGCTGCATGATAGGAACGACAATGTATTACATCAGGTTGCACTTTGTTTAATATTTTTAGAAAATGTTTTAATGCTCCAAAATGCATAAACTTGAAGGTGTTTTTAGCCGAGGTTACAAAATTCTGAGGCGCATATATTGGGATCGCAGCAAACTCAACTTTAGCTTTATTTAAACGATTTTTTACAGCTTTAAACTCCGTAGAAAAATAACTAGTTTTTTCCCTAATTAAACCACTATGAATAATTGGCAGTGCGGATAGAAAATAAAACTCATCATCCTCCATAATTTTTTTCGTTTCGATGAATTGGCTAATAACTTGAGAATTAAATACGCCATACGAACGAGGAGTTTCCCCCCATGTTAAATACATTATCTTCATAGTGACTTTATCAATCCAGCAATTTTCATTCCTGCATCACCATTACCGTAAAGTAAACTAGTTGTTTTAAATTCCTTACTGAGAAAACTGATTGCAGCCTTAATAATTTCCTCTTTATCTGCACCAACCAAAATGTTTACTTTTTCTTTTATTAATTCAACCCATTCCGTTTGATCGCGCACGGTAACACAAAACTTTTTAAAAAAATAAGCTTCTTTTTGTAGCCCACCACTATCAGTCACTACTAGAGAGCTATGTTTTAATAACCAAAGCATTTCAAAATAACTTACAGGATCTAGCAATATAAATTTAGGTTTCAATTTAAGTGTTTCAATAATTTTTCTTGTTCTGGGGTGAATAGGGCAAATAACAGGCTTTTGTGAATTCAGTTCATTTAAAGCGTCGATAATATTAGCTAATTTTTCTGGACTATCAGTATTCTCAGCACGATGTATAGTAGCTAATATATGGTCACTCTCAACTTCTTTATTTATTGATTTTGGTTTTTTTAATTTAGAGGCATAATATAAAGCAGAATCATACATTACATCGCCAACATTTATCATTTTGCAATCTTTTCTATCAAAACCCTCTTCTGTTAGGTTTTGGATCGCTGTTTGAGTTGGGCAAAATAATAAAGTACTTACTTGATCAGTTAAAATACGATTGATCTCTTCTGGCATTCTCATATTAAATGATCGAAGACCAGCTTCTACATGAACAACTGGTATGTGTAATTTTGCAGCAGCTAAAGCTCCAGCTAAAGTTGAGTTTGTATCACCATAAACTAAAACACAATCAGGTTCTTCTTTTAATAGCACATTTTCTATATTTTCAAGCTGCTGACCGGTCATTGCACCATGTGACCCACCACCAATACCTAAATTATAATCAGGCTTCGGAATATTCAGCTCCTCAAAAAAGACATCACTCATATTTGCATCGTAATGCTGTCCCGTATGAATAATTATTTCTTCCATATCTTGAAGTTGTTTAAATTCTCTTGACACTTCCGCCGCTTTAACAAACTGTGGTCTGGCCCCTACTATTGTTGCTATTTTCATTTAATTAACTCTTTATAAAATTCTTAATCCACATCATTTTAAAAATGACTGTTATGCCAAAAGAAAGTATATGTTCCACCAAATTATCGAGCTCTATTTTTTAGCAATTAAAATCTTTCTAAACTTGCATGTTTATAAACAAGTCCTTCACATCTAGAAACAATTACTAAACATTCCATCGCTATAAGTGGTTTTTGTTTTAGATTCATTTGTTCTCTATTTACCAAATCAAACATGGTAAATTAATGAGCTGTTCAACATCTAAATCCAGCCCATTCAGCAAAACCAAATGAAGTATCTTAATCCCTCTACCATGGAATTAAGATACTGAGGAGTAGTTTTAATATTCCATATAATAAAATGCTGTCTACTTTCAATCTCTTTTTACTTTATATTTTCTAATTTTAATACCTTTTTCCGAATTGGTGCAGTCTTAGCGAAGTGAATATTATGAGGTTATGTATTATAATCAGGATGCACACATATAAAATCACCCCCAGCTGATATTTCTCTAAATACTTCATTTATGGCACCACTATCTATTTGTTCAGGCATGGCGCGATTAAATGACCTTAAGCCTGCTTCATGTGCTCAACTTGAATATGTAATTTCAAGGCCGCTTTAGCTCCTACAAGGTTAAATCTATATCACCAAATATTAATAATCATTCGAGTATATTGTTTAACAAAACCTCTTCAATTATTAATCGTAGGTATGTATTTTGACCGTGTGTACCGTTACCCACACCTAAATTATAACTTGGTTGAGTATTTCCACCCATCAAAAACACATCACTCATATTGCTATCATAAAGTTGGCCTGTATGAATGATTACTTCAGTAATGTATTTTCGCCATTTTTGTAAGCTCTAGCTACTGCAGCCGCTTTGACAAACAGAGGTCTTGCCCAACAAAGGGGACTATTTTAATAAAAAACTATATTTACCTTTTAGTTACTTCAAATTCTTTCTGCATCAGTACACTTATAGCACAATAAAATATAGACTAAGAATGAAAAACTTAATGACAAAGAAGCAAAGACAACAATAGATTCTGACGTTTTAATTAACACAAAAGAACAAAGTAATGATGCAGATACAAAAACAAACCTAAATATTTGCCAATAAAACTCTTGCTTTTGCCAATTTGCTAGCATTAGTGAATAACCAATTGGTGCAGTTACAAACTGCAAGATAAACATAGGAATAAGTAACTGAACATAATATGCTGCCTCATCCCAGCCTTCACCAAAAACCAGCTCAAATAATGGCAAAGAAAAAATGAATAGAATAGAAAAACCTATCACTGAAATTAATAAAGAAGCGCTAGCGACTTTCATAAAAATGTTTTTGAAATTACCTTTTTCTTTAATTTCTTCATTCGCTCTTACTCTATATACTTCACCTATAGAACGGCCTACCAATGATGTTGGGACGCCCGCAACGCGTATAGCTAAACTGTAATAACCCGCTTGTGCCGCACCAAATAAAAAACTGACAACATATATAGGCATATAAACGGTAACAAAATTAACAAATGAACCAGGAAAAACTAACCTAGGATAATCAACATAACGCTTGAATATAAAAATCAACCTTGCTGAGGTAATTCCTTTTTTCGACAATGGTATTCTAACATATAGGTAAAAAGTTGATATCACAAAACCAATTAATAAGCCCCAAAAAACCCCATCTTGATAATTAATTACAATAACAAAATAGTACTGTGATAATGCACAAACCCCGGAGTTTATTATACGTGAACGTGACATTACACCGAATGCCCCCGTAGAATTTACGTACAAGTAGTAAGATTGATTAATTGACATTGAAAAAACGGTAAACGGTAAAATCAGCCATATGTTGGATAAATAATCAAGTCCAATTGCTAATAATATACAAAGCAATATGACTATTAGTGCAAATATGTTTATTACAATACAGAGAAAAAATATTAACTTACTATGCAATGCAGTTTTTGCAGCATTAATTGCATGATCAAATCGAAAAGCTGACAGAGTACCCAGCATTATCATCGTCGTGAAAAACAAGGAATACACACCAAAACTTTCAGCGCCCATGGTTCTGGTTAATAATGGTAGCACTAAAAAAGGTAATAATTGGGCAATTACCGTTCCTGTTACTAGCTTTACCATATTTTGTATAAACAACTTGCTATCGCCTTATAAAGTGAAGAAATCAAGCACTTTTTGTTGATCTGCTGATTGTAAATACGGGTGCATAGGTAAACTAAACACTCTATTTGCGGCATTTGAAGAAACTTTAAAATCGTCAGTACTGTAACCTAACGTTTGAAAAACCTTTTGCTCGTGCAATGGTATCGGGTAATAAACAGCAACTGGAATATCGTTATTTTTTAAATGAGCCATAATGTCAGCACGATGTGCATCATCTCTTGCCATTAAAGTGTATTGAGCCCAAGCGCTCACATAACCTTGAGGAATAGCAGGAATAGTTATCCCATCAACATTGGATAAATTTGAATTATAACGATTTGCAACATTTTGGCGTTGCTCTATTTCGGT
>JABSSK010000407.1 GCA_013214265.1 Saprospiraceae bacterium
GTCATATGCTGGAAGATTTACAAATCAGTTGAAAGGTAATGATTCCAAATTTGGGGTATATGGAGTCGTAACTGATAACTCAGAAACCAGTATGAAATTTGGGGTATTTGGTCAAGCAGTAGCCCAAACCAATTCCTGGGCTGGCTATTTTGATGGGAATGTAGGCTATACGGGAACCCTTTCGATGGTATCTGATCGACGCCTCAAAAAGGATATTACGGATCTGGAAGATGCCCTCGCAAAGGTTATGGCACTTGAGCCGAAGACTTATTCCTTCCGTCAGGATGAATACCCACATCTGAATCTGGCGCAAGGTCAGCAGATTGGATTCATTTCTCAGGATGTAGAGGCTATTCTTCCTGAGCTAACGCATGACTACATGGCCTCAACACCCAATCAAGATAACCCCAAACAATCCAGTAAAACACCCATCAAAGGAATGGACTACATATCTATGATTCCGGTCCTGACGGGTGCTATTCAGGAACAACAGGAAATCATTGAAGAAAAAGAGGCTCGGATTCTAACTTTGGAGCAGCAGCTGGCAGATATGAATGACCTGTTGACTCGCTTAGTTGATCATGTTGATTTACCCCAAGAGCCTGTAGAAGAGAACATTACCCTGACAGACGCTGAATTAGGTCAAAACCAACCTAATCCTTCTACAGAACAAACAGCAATCCCGTTCCGTATTCCGGAGCATGTGGGGCAAGCTATTATTCGCATTACCAGTACTAATGGTCAGGTAATCTACGAATCTGAAATCGGGCACCGTGGTCCAGGTTTGTGGAAGGTAAATACCAAAAACCTATCTCCCGCAACCTATCAGTACAGCCTGATTCTGGATGGACAGATTATCGGAACCCGCCGTATGGTCATCCAAAAATAAACAGTATACCCCTGAACACACAAATACAATATGTTTATCTTGGCGAGTCGACGGGTCGGCTCGCCTTTTTTTGTACTCTGCTGTGGATGGTGTGAACATGGCTATTCGAGGGTATTCATTTGCACATATACCTACCGAACAAGCCTTTTGTACCTAAAATGCATAGATAAGACGTGGCCTTCTTATCGGGTAATCATACCCTAACGTCAATTCACTAGTTCTTACGCAGCCTATTCACTCAACCCAATAGATATTCATGTGTTATATTGGAAAAAGGGTATGGTTAACCAAAAAATTGCACTCGTTACGGGAGGAAACCGAGGGATTGGCTTAGCGTGTGTTCGGCAGTTAGCCCAACGTGGTTATCAAACGATTATGGGTAGTCGTGATCTGGAACTTGGAAGGGCCGCCCGTATTTCACTAGGCCCTTTGGGTGATAATATTGACGTAATTCCATTAGATATAGCTAACCGTAAGACAATCGAAGATGCCCGCCTTTTTGTGATGGAACAATATGGCCGCTTGGATATTTTGATCAATAATGCAGCTATCCACTACGACAGTTGGCATAATGTAGTTCAGGCTGATTTGGAAGAAGTAGCACTCACCTTGGATGTCAACCTTTTGGGTCCTTGGCGTATGGCGCAGGCTATGATGCCCTTCATGCTCAAAGCTCGTTCGGGCCGAGTTGTGAATGTATCGAGTGAAGCGGGTTCTATGGCAACCATGGACGCTGCCGCACCTGGCTATGGCGTAAGTAAAGCTGCCCTTAATGCACTTACTATCAAGCTGGCTGCTTTCAGTCGCGAAAAAGGGGTTCTGGTTAATGCGGTATGCCCGGGTTGGGTACAAACGCAGATGGGTGGCGAAAGTGCTCCACGGTCCGTCGAGGAAGGAGCAGCAAGTATTCTATGGGCAGTCGATCTTCCGGATGATGGCCCTTCTGGTGGATTTTTCTGTGATGGTAAACCACTTCCATGGTAATACGCAGAAATGACCTGTAACGCCATCCTTTAATATAATCACCCTCCCTTCGTTGCCATGCTATTCGTTTGCGAAAATACGTGCATTTTTTTACCAACACTAGTAACCTATATCCTATGAACCGAAAAGCGTTTCTGAAAAATAGCCTGCTGGGCCTTTGGGGTCTGGCAACCGCCCAAAAACACAATAGTACAGCCAATTTGATGGCTAACCAAGTAGGATTTAATCATTTACCTAATATAGAAAACCGGACTATGAAAACCGTTTTGCATAAAGCCAACACCCGGGGTCACGCTAACCACGGATGGCTCGATTCCCACCACACCTTTAGTTTCGCCAATTACTATAATCCGGAACGAATGAACTTTGGTGTGCTGCGCGTCTTGAATGACGATATTGTGGCGGCAGGCAGAGGGTTTGGCTCCCACCCACATGATAATATGGAAATCATTTCAATACCATTAGCAGGGGCCCTCGAACATAAGGACAGCATGGGTACTTCCAGTACCATCGAAGCAGGAGATATTCAAGTGATGAGTGCTGGTACCGGTATTTACCACAGTGAATACAATAAAAATAGCGATAAGGAAGTGAAGTTCCTCCAGATCTGGGTTATCCCTAAACAGCGGGATGTTGCCCCTCGATATGATCAAATCACCCTCGACCCTAAATTGTTAAAGAACAACTTATACCAGATTCTTTCTCCCAATGCTGACGATGATGGGGTATGGATTCATCAGGACGCCTGGTTCCACTTAGGCCATTTGGATGCTGGTATACAACGCGATTATCAATTCAAAGGTCGCAACCACGGCCTCTATGCTTTCATCCTCAGCGGTGAGGTGAAAATAGGTAGTCAGGACCTCCAAGCTCGCGATGGCTATGGAATATGGGATATAGATCAAGTAACCATTACCGCTTCTAAGGATGCGCAAATCCTGCTCATGGAGGTACCCTTAAGCCTGAACTAACCAGAGGGGTAATGGGCAGAAGCATACCCATTGTCATGGGATGGTGGATGAGCTATCCCAAAATGAGATATGAGAAAAAGCGCATTCATATTCCTCAACATAACCATTCCATTCTTGTAGGAATCCATAAAAATTAATACTTTTGCATCGCTAGAAAAAATGGTCCCATAGCTCAGCTGGATAGAGCAGCTGACTTTAAGCCGGATATCAAAAAGTTGATATCCGAATCTAGGAGCCTCGTATGGGAAACAAAACCATACGAGTGGATGCCACTGTATCGGGGAACCCTTCCCCAGCTCAAGCGCTGGAATGGCAATCCCGAGGAAACTTCAGATCTGTAGCTGATGATGAAAACAGTATGTTTGATATCTTTCGGTTACCGGGTAATGGTCTGGATATATTAAAGGTTAAGCCTAGCTTAGGTAGGCAGCATTGTGTTGTACCTATTGTCCTGAATGTATATATGAATAGGAGTGCTTCAAAGCCTTACATCATCATGATATACGAAACGGAAAAGCTCAGAATGCTTAAGGTAAATATATCCTCGAACGGCAAGCGCAAGCATTTGCCCAATGTTTCGAGAAGGATCCGTAGAGACTATACGTGGCACACCTGAAATGGTGAAGAGATAGTCCAGACCACAAATACTGTTGAACAGTAGCGGTGAAAACCGTAGATGGTAAGCTAATCAGCAGGCCGCAGGTTCGAATCCTGCTGGGATCACTTTAGTTTTTTTCACATTCAAAAGTCGCTGATATACAGCGACTTTTGTGTTTTTAAGCCTTCCCTTTTCAGGATTCGAACCGCCCATTTTACGGGGGTTCCGGCCTGATCCATTTTCAAATTATCTAAAATATTGAGATTTTACTTTTATTGAAAATGGGATAACCAGCCTCTGCCCCACCCTTTTCAAGCTCCTTATTTTCAGTTGCTTTCCTAGTTAGAAATGGGAAATTGGAAGGAAAGGACAAGGATGGAAAGTCTTAACGGATTTTCAATTCCTTACCTGCCGATTAATCGCATTTCCATAGCTATGGCCTAAGCATGGTGGTTTTTGGTGATTTCTTGGTCTTTGGTGGCAATGTGTTTTAAAGGGTTATTTGGTGTTTTGGCGGGTTCTCAAAAAAATAACCAACAATGAAGATAAGTTTCAATCTCATTCAGCTTTCAAACTTCCCTAAGTTCCATTAGCAATGTCCTCTCTTTATGGAAATGTATTCAACGAGCTAGTATTTATATAAGTCTGAATAAC
>JABSSK010000408.1 GCA_013214265.1 Saprospiraceae bacterium
CCTGGAAAAAGGTTAATAAAAGTCCAGTCTGGATACAGCAATTACTCAAAGATATAGAAACTAGTATTACGGGTGTGATGACAACAACTGTATTTTAAAGGGTAGAAGCACCACCTCGTTAGTCAAAAAAAATATTACCTGAATACTACCAGTTGAACATTCTAAAAAATTGGATATTTTTGGGCAAAACGATAATCACCATGAAACAATTTTTCCTCTTGTGCGTGACAACATTATTTTTATCCGCCTGTAACAATACAGCTGGTGAATCCGTCACGAAAAACCAAATTATAGCAACGGGTTCGGCAGGACCAGCACAGTTGCCACCCCAAAATGCCCTGACACACGCAATGATGATGAATTATTGGGTATTCGAATTTTATGTGCTCAATAATGATCCCGAGGGTTCTACCTTCAATCGGGGGCGATGGTACAAATTTTATCCCGATGGAACTTATGATGGTGGGCATTGGCAGGATCAGACAGACTTCGGGAACTGGTATTACAAGATTACAACCGAAAAAACTTATGTTCTCATCGATTCAGAGGTGAACGACCTCAATGATGCAGAGTGGGACGTACAAGCCAGTACACGCGATTTCTCAGCTATGTCATGGGTTCGTAGTGGTAAATATGGAGACCAGCGTATTGTAAGTGCAAAACTCCTCCAGCTTACGTCTACGCCCACTAAGAAACAGTTCCTATTAGAATAATTAACCTTAACAGCTACATGGTCAATAACATAGTTCTAGCCCTCGAGGGCTGTTGATTTGCTGTTTTGTTTTCCTAACTTGTGGGCCGTAACTATTGTATTTGCAAACCAATTATTGCTGATGAAAAAACTGCTTATCGCCCTGCTGGGCCTTACTGTTTTGGGATGTTCCCCCAAAACTGGAAATGAAGACGTAATTAACGATCTTAATTCCGCAGAGAATAAAATTTATGCTAATCCCGCTATTCCGGATTGGTCAAAGAATAGTAATATCTACGAAGTAAACCTCCGGCAGTACACGCCTGAAGGTACCATTACTGCTTTCCAGAAACATCTGCCTCGGTTACAGGAAATGGGCGTAGATATACTATGGTTCATGCCCGTTCACCCGATATCAGAAGCCAAGCGTAAGGGACCACTGGGTAGTTATTATGCTGTTTCGGATTATCGAGCAGTAAACCCCCAGTTTGGTACAACTGAGGCATTTCGGGCACTGGTGAATGATATTCACCAACGTGGAATGCATATTGTTATTGATTGGGTGCCTAACCATACCGGCTGGGATCATGTCTGGCTAACCGATCATCCTGAGTACTATACCCAGGATGAAAATGGTAATGTGATTGACCCTATCAATCCGGAAACTGGAGAATCATGGGGATGGACCGATGTAGCTGATCTGAATTACGATAATATGGATATGCGCCAAGCTATGATCGATGATATGTTATACTGGCTGGAAGACATGGAGATTGATGGCTTTCGGGTGGATGTAGCTCATGGTGTACCTCACGATTTCTGGCAGCAAGCTATCCCATATCTGCAGGCAGCGAATCCTGAATTATTCATGTTGGCTGAAGCCGAAATACCAGCTTTAAATAATGATTCTTTGTACACCATGAGTTATGGATGGTCGTTTCATCATCTGTTGAATGAGGTGGCTCAGGAACACAAAACACCAGATCAGTTGGATGAGTGGCGCAAAACCGAAGGCGCAAAATGGAAAGCAGGGTGGCTAATGCACTTCATTACCAACCATGATGAAAACTCTTGGCAGGGTACAGTAGAAGAACGTATGGGCCCTGCTGCCGATGCTATGGCTGTACTGACGTTTACCTATGATGGTATGCCGTTAATCTATAGTGGACAGGAAGCTGGACTCAATAAGAGACTAGAGTTTTTCGAAAAAGATCCGATCGATTGGGGGGATTTCTCAAAGGTGCCATTCTATACTAAACTCTTAAAACTGAAACGCGATAATCCAGCACTCTGGAACGGAATAGCTGGAGGCTCATTCAACAAACTGCCAACTAGCCAAGATCAGGCCATCTATGCATACGCCAGAGCGAAAGAGGAAAATGCTGTGATCGTTGTGTTAAACTTGTCGGGTGAAACCCAAGAGACGACAATTGATTTGGGATCACTAGCAGGAAATTATACGAATGTATTTGCTAATAGTACCTCTGTAGTCGAAACGCAGCTACCCGTAAGCCTAAAAGCATGGGATTACTTAGTGCTGAGTAAGTGATATAAATAGGAAGCGGAATAGGAGCCCGCACGAGCTTAGGAAAGAATAAGGAACTCTTGAGAAAAGCCTCAAGAGTTCCTTCTGTTTTGTTTATTCCGTGGGAGGAGGTAAAAGAACCTGGTCAATCACGTGAACAACACCATTTGATGCCATAACGTCGGCCATAGCAACATTGGCACCATTAACTGTAACCCCTTCGCCAACACCAATAGCAACGTCACTTCCATTAACAGTAGCTGCAGTTTGCCCATCGGTTAAATCGCCAGACATAACTTTAGCAGGCACTACGTGGTAGTTCAAAATAGTCACTAGCTGATCCTTGTTTGCCGGATCCAATAAAGACTCGAGTGTACCTTCGGGTAAAGCAGCAAATGCTTCATTTGTTGGTGCAAAGACAGTGAAAGGCCCTTCGCCTTGCAAAGTTTCAACTAAACCACCCGCTTGTACAGCAGCAACCAAAGTGGATAGAGCTTCTGTCTCAACAGCCAAAGAGACAATGTCCTTAGCTTCCGCAGCTTCTTCGCTTGCTGCTTCCGCTTCTTCCATTGCTGTTTCTTCCACTTCCTCAGCAGTTGAAGTGTCTGCTGGTTGGCAAGCAAAGAAAAACATGGCCATCATTAAAATCGTTAGATATTTCATTTTTTAACGTTTGGTGAGAAATCTGACAGTGGAACGACAATTTGCTAGAATAGTTCAGCAAAACAATATGTACCCAGATAATAATAAAAAAAATATATGCCCAAATGCATCAACCCTTTCCTTACTCCTTTATCCTCTACAAAAGGGAAGGCTGGTATTATCGAAGCAATAAATAAAGAGGGGGTGATCTTTTTAATTGGATGACTAAACAATACCAGCACCAATTACTGATTAGATAAAGATAGTTTGGGATGCTTCATATGAGCTAACCCTTATACTACGATATGAGCCAAGTATAAAAGTTACTATGCCAATCCGGTTTTAATTCCTTGGTAAACAAGGAGGCTTAAGCTAAAGCCTTTAAAGCTTGAACAAACTGGTCGAGATGTTCTGTCGGCGTATACAGATGAGGTGTAACTCGGACGCCTTTTACCGATTTTCGGTTGATAGCCACCGTAAATATGCGATAGTCCTCGTATAGGCGATCGGCCAGTTCAGAAGGTGTATATCCATCGATGGCGACATTGGCAATAGCACTACTTCGTTCCATATCCCATGGCGTATTCAGGGTAATTCCTTTTACCTCTTTTACCTGATCGGTCCAGTATTGTTTTAGATATTTAAGTCTAGCTTCTTTGCGCTTGGGGCCAATCATTTGATGAAAACGCAAGGCAGAAGCAATAGTCAGATTGGTAGACACAGGATGTGTTCCGATATGTTCAAACTTACGGATATCATCTTTGGGGTGACTTACGTCACCGAATAAGGGCCATACCTCAGCAATACGCTCTTTTTTTACATACAGCAACCCAGCACCGATCGGACAGCATAGCCATTTATGTAAACTAGCACCATAGAAATCAGCTGCTAAATCAGGAATCTTAAAGTCAAGTTGGGCAAAAGCATGGGCACCGTCAACAATCACCCGAACGCCGTACTTATGCGCCATATCACATATCTTACGTACAGGTAAGACTTGGCCAGAAATATTGATTAGATGGGTGACCAGCATGACCTTAGTATTTGGTGTGATGGCCTTTTCATAACGCGATACAATATCGCTGTCTGAAGTAGGGTGGAGGGGTAAATCAATAATTTTATTCACCAGCCCATAACGCTGTGCTTGCTGCGCAAAGGCTTCCAGCATACTTCCATAATCCTGGTCACACATAATCGCTTCATCACCTGGCTTATAATCAAAACCAGC
>JABSSK010000409.1 GCA_013214265.1 Saprospiraceae bacterium
AAATCCTCGGCAGAGAAGGCTAAAATGTAAAGAGAGTCACCTGTCAGAGGTTGGCCCTCGTCATAGATTTCCCCTATAAAGTAAACTACTTCCTCATTGTTATTCCACCATATACCTGCATAATTGGCGGCTGCCCGGAACCAGTAGTCTTCACCAAACCCTTTAGGTTTATTTGTGGTGGATACCCATCCTGCTTTCTTACCATCCGAACTTCTGATAAATTTTATTAAGGCAGGAAATGCTTTTTCTGATATCATTTTATCGATCAGGGCATGGTTGGCTTCGCTCTCTCCAATGAAGGCACCAATTTTTTTGGCTTTTGCTTGCCATTCTGTATGGATGGACATATTATCAGAAGCGCTATCCAGAACTTTATCCAGCATAGGGCGCTCAAATGCTTCCACAGCAATAGGCGCTGAATTGTCAAAATCAGGAATATCGATAGCAGGTTCAATATTTGGTTGACCAGTGGAACGCACGACAAATCCACGTTGTAGGGCTATAGCGGTTTCATCATCTCCCATGCGTTCAACACGAGCTAGCATTTTGGCTTTTTTTGACGGAATATCAATACGTAGGGCATCGGCAGGGATATCGGGCGTGCTACCTACTAGGCAGAGCGCATACTTTCCATATGGGTGATCTGGGTAATTACGTTCGTTGATATTGGTAATGATATCGGCCCATTCATTCATAATTTGAGCCGTGTAGTAACGTCCTTCAATTTTGGGAATCTCAAGAATGACGGGTGTGGATTCGTCAACAGCGAACCACGTTTCCATATAAGCTACGTCGAGATTTGGATTGACAAACTCTGCCTTACCAAGCGCATTAAACTTAATGGTGTTATAATCAACACCTTCTTCGGAAAGATCGATATGTTCCTGGCGAATGACTAAGTAGCGTGCTAAAATGTAAACCCAACTGTTGATGACGTCTTGTTCGCTTAGTTCTAAACCCTGAATTATTGGGGAGGTTTGTTCGTCAGTGGCATCTTTATTGGTAGCACGGATGCAAGCTGACAAGAAAAGAACAACGATTAAAAAGATGTAAAATATAAGTTTCATTACGATTCAGATTGATAAGGAATTTGTTAAGGTACAGAAGTTGTCCAGTGCTTGTCAAGGTCTGAGGGTCTGCTATTTTGCCTTTCTGGAGTAGTAGATCAATATTTGATATTATGAGGAGTGGTCTATGCATACTATGTTGCTGAAGAACATAACGGTGTTTCTGTAGGTCCTGTTGATTTTACTTTTTTCGCTACGGAACTTTTGTGAATACTGTCCTTTTATGGTAAGGGTTTAGTTAAGTTCAAGAAGGACTTTTTTTGTGCCTAAATAATCATTTGTTGGTTTTGGCGTGCCGTTGAGAGCGGATAGCAACCCAGTATTGATTTTTAGTTCCGTTGTTGTGCAGATAAAAGACAAACAGTTAGGGATCATACAAATATGACCCAAAGGGCAGGGTTGGGTCAACGAAGTAATATCAGTATAACTACCGCATAACAGGCCACCTCATATTAACCATTAAACAACCTCTTGTTCTGTAACAATACTCTAGGTATACATGATGGAAAACTACTATAAATTAAGGTAGTAAAATTAAAGGAAGGTTTTTTTACAGACAAAACCATGAATAGGATTTGAAGAAGATATACTAGGCTCTTTTGTATCCAGTCAGCTTTTGGGATACACAAAAAATCGATGTGGTTGTATTCCTTTCAAAAAACAACCACATCGAGATAATGTACTTCATCGAGTAATGGAAGGCATACTAAGTCTAACGCGTTCTGAATATGCTGCTTAGCAGATGATTACTACTAAGGGGCCTTTTTATACTGTTTAATATCTAAACACATATCTAAATGCCCAGTACTATAATTTGATTTTTTCGATAATTTCAATAATCTCATTGCCTTCTCCCATTTTCAGCTTCTCACCTTCTTTGAAGATGTATGGAATACCTCCTTTTACGTACTTAAGAACACCATTTTCATCCAAAAATAAATTCATTGGATAGGCTTGTATTCGTAACTCATCCGTAAAAGATTGCGCATTCACCAAATGCGTAAAATCGAAGGTATGCACAGTAAGGAATTTCCTTACACTTTCTTCACTTTCGTAAGTAATAGAGATAAAATTAAGATCGTCCTTATATTTTTCTTTTATGGTATTCAGCACAGGCATTTCTTCGATACAAGGGGGACATTTGGTAAACCAAAGATTTATCATAGTGGGTTTACCTTTTAATTGCTCCGAATTAAAGTTGGTTCCGGTTAGTGTATTCAATTCAAAAGCTGGAAATTCTTTGTCGACATAATCCGACAAATAGTCTTTTGATATTGGTTCATTACCTTTATTTTCATCTAAGAGAAAAGTGACCGTAGAAATGATAGAATCACTTTTTGTCTCCGTTGCTGTTACTTTTAAGGAGCCATACATTTGTTTATTTAATAGGTTACTCATTTTATCAACGTATTGTGATAGTAGTTCCTCTGCTTCATCTTTAGTTAGTCGATTTTTACCATTTGTTGAGTAGTACTGGTTTTGAGCAAATGAAAGAACGGCAAAAAATAAGAGTAGAATTGTAATTAAATGTTTCACTTATTGGAGGTTTATTATTGGTATTGATTTTTAACTTATAGTAACTGGCGATAGTATAAAATAGCTAGTATTAGCGTAAGCTATGTTTTCTTTCGAGTGGGTTCTAGTATTTACCTATGCTTAAGAAACTGAGTTTGGTATTTAGTTTGGAATAACTAAAATAAGTGTTAAAAAGATGAATACTAAAATGGTATTTAGGAAAAATATACCAAAAACACCGAAATGATCACTAACGACAGATTACATTATTTTTTGTTGTTTTAGGAGTATGGTGTTGAACCGCATTTTCTCAGATCTATCGTTGAATAAGCGGATAATGTAGGGTGTTCTTGTGGTCCTTTATTATAATTATATAGGAGGGTCATACCAATTGAATGACTATGGCTTACTCCCGCTTGACTACAGGGAGAAAATAAAGTGTGGATTTGGTCCTGAACGAAGGATAGCTTCTATTCTATAGTAAAATTGATACGTTGGACTTGAATATTAGTACAGCCCGTTGGCTCTCCTCCGGTACAGGTTTCGATTTCTACATAATCCTGACCAGTATAATCTGGGAATGGCTGGTATACATATACAACACTCCAATTAGTACTTTGGTCACGAACTAATTGACTCCACTGGGCATGCTCAGGAGGTGTTTTGATGGATGCGCCTTCTTCGTCTCCGGATATCATCAAATCGTATTTGTAAGTCTCAGCGCTTTTAATGGTCACTTGTATCTCCTGATCATATATTTTGGTTTTATCGTTATTGCAACCAAAAAAAGATAAAGCGCAAAAAAATAATGAGCTGATTATTGCTGCTTTCATTTGTTTTTTTTGATGACGGCCTTTTTGAGGATAAGCAAGCATGGAGTAATGTTTCTTGATTCTCTAATTTATGTTTTTATAAATGAATAGGGTAAAGAAAACAAAAATAATTATTTGATGAATGATTGTAAGAACTGTTCTTTGGCCTTTAACCGAAAGCACTCTTTTTAGCTTAAAAGTACTAAAAGTGATCACTATCGGAGAAGCAGGCTACAGCCGTAGCCGAAATGAATAGCTATCGGGAAGGTGCGTGCTCGGGGTGTACAGTTTCCTGCGCTAGTGGGTTGCTGTGTACTCTCGTTGGTACGATTGCCTACCACGCAGTCCTTTCCATAAAGCAAACGCACTATTTTTCTTCTGGCCTTTGTAAGAAGATTTATTTTTTTTAGATTTGTTTAGCTCGATGTAAAATCTATACACGAAAAAACACACCCTTACATTAAAAATACCGCCTACCGGCACGTACTGTCCATCAGATAGATAACGTAGGTATGCCTTTATGTGCTTGTCTACAACTATCTGTGAGGTTATTCCCCTGCTCTTGTTAGGTGCACTGCCTAGCCTCTTGGCTCCAGACAGCGGCTTCATGGTAACCATCATCTTATCGGAGCCTCCGGTTTAGGGGAGAATATCCGGATAATACGGGTG
>JABSSK010000041.1 GCA_013214265.1 Saprospiraceae bacterium
TATGCCTTACTCTCGTTAGTCTTATCCCAGAATGATTGTATCTGGTATCATATTTGCCTATTCCCCAATAAGTTTCGTATGGTGAATTTTTGATGAGCCATACACCCTGAGTTGCCAGCAAGGAATCTTATATTTCAGGATTATTTTCGAATTTCAGCTTCACCCTCAGGAACATAATATTATTCTTAATCGGATCCTAGTCATCTTTAATTTTATACTTTCGATCTTGCCCTAAGTCAGATGCAATTTTAAATGATGAAGCCAATTGCATATTCTCGTATCGATGAATTTTTGTGACTGGAAGAAGTACTGTACCGTTGGATAGAATCTACCTTAGAATTCGAATCTAAAATCAGTAGAATGGGGTAAAGATGCCCTGTTCTCATTTGCGGAATCTTTGATTATTCACTAGAGCTGTCCTTGGGCCATTTCCAGGCATTCCAGACAATGACCGAAGTGATAAGGCTTTCCAGAAAAGCAAGAAATACATAAAAACGGTACCATTCGGTCAGTGAATTTATGCCAATGTAAACCATCATTATGGTAAAGATTATACCTACGGTGATATTAAGAATCCTATTTATCTTTGGCTGCAGTAGAACGGATAATGCAACCATTACGGATGGAATGGCTAAGGTAATTGATGCTACTAGTAGGACTGTAGGACTATTCAGTATGTTCTCACCAGTCAGTAAACTTTCAACTTTTCCTGGGGTGTACAACTCAAAGTAGTCTCCATAGAGATAGCAAAAGATTACCGACGTCCACAGGGCAGCAAGCTTTATTTTTATATTTACGCTTGGGTTTTCCAGCATGGTTCCTACCTTTTTTTTGATTATTCAAGTTCCGAGTAAAGCCGTAAAATGGTGGCGTGCACCAATTTTGCTATTATAATTCGTTTTTTCGCTTTGCTGATCTTTTCTCCTTTTAATTCTTTGCACGTTCACCTTTAATGGCAGCCATAATAAATTAAGACTGTAATGTTACCATTATTTTCAAAGACCTAATCTGGTCGTAATAGTTGCAGTCTGGTTGTAATATTAATATTTCAGGAATATATTTTACGTAAGTGATGGCTGTTAGGAATACGATAAATCGATGTTCATGATCTCATTATTTTCCGAATACGGTATTATACTTACCCGACCTGTACAGTTCGTAAACTTGTGGTGTGACTATTGCTATCCAGATTAAAAAGATAAGGGCTGTAAGCCAGGCAGGAAACCATATAATGGCTACGATCCAAAAGATGAAAAATAGAATAATCCGTTGTTTTGCTATTTGTAACTGCTTTTTAATCTGCCCCAATGAATGATTATTGGTGGCCATTGTGAAGAAGTTGGGTTTAAGGAACCAACCGCTGGCAAACAGGATAAGCAAAAAAAGAGGGAAGGGGTAACCCTGGCTGTCCAGTACAGCTTCCTCATCTAAAGGTGAATTGGGCGTACCCTGAGCCTGAGCTAATGCTTTTTCTAGATTTACCCAAACATGCTGGGCTGTCACTCTGCAAGCCGCACCACCGATATTTCTACGATTTGGGATACTGCGCCATCGGTACAGAATGCGTCCCTTTTGATTTACGGCTAGGACACCAGGCTGGAAAATGCCATTGGGATGAGAAAGGCTTTTGCGTATCTCTTCTTGGAAGCGAGGCTGATAATTCCAAATGAATAGGGGAAGCCATCCTCGTTGGTGGATATCCGCAAGAATTTCATGATGAGGGTCACCGATATGATCAAAATGAGTTCCCCACTCTTTATTTGCATTTAGAGCCAGTGTATGCGGTTCACTGGTAATGGCATATATCTCACCACCAGCTTCGCGAATCTTTGTGACGATTTTATTTTTTTGGTAGCTCAATAATTCTATACGGCACGGAGGGCACCAGAATCCTCGGTAAAAGACTAAAACGATGAAGTCGTGCTTGACCATAACGCGATCAAGCCACCCTTTGCGGGTCTGTGGTGGAGGGTCTAACAGAGGGGCAGGAGAACTTACGCCCGGCGTAATGTCGGGAAGCTGTTGCACTTCAAATCTGGTACCTGAATGCGAAATAGTAAAAGGCACACGCAAACACACGTCGTGCCCATCCTGATTACCACATAAAATCAACTGCATGACCCTGGAGGCGTCAGCTGATTCCTTTGTGGCTATTTTTTCTGGATCTACAATTCCAGTAACCTTAAATTCGGTTCCTTCTTTTTTCGAGAACCAGGCGCGTGCGGCTTCTACTTCCGCAGCGAGAGCCTGTGGTACAGGCTGAACTACCTTAGGCATAAATAACCATTACTTTAAAATGATCTGAAGCGCAAGCTATATATTTTTGACGAATGTCAAAAAGGGGTAAAGTGCTGCCTAGTGCACTAATAAAGAAGCCACCGCTTTATTACAGGTCTCAGATCCATTTCAATTTTTCTGCATATGACCTTTATTTTATGATGGTTTGGTTATTACAAAAGGCACAAACCAAGAATAAGGCTACGATTTCGGTGTAGCCTTATTACTCACTGGTACATAAAGAAGAACATAAGGATATCGCTGTTTTGGGATATTTATATGCTGGTTAAGAAAGCCATCACTTTCATTCGGGCATCTTGTTTGGCTTTATAGTCACCCTCGGTATCACCTCCCTGTTCGTAATTGTAGGATGTACCATCAATGGTTATTGTTCTGGTACCGTAACTTGATTTATCATCTGGATTACCGGAAATAGAATGACCGGCATTATCATATTTTATATTTTGTAAGGCGTACTTGTACTGGTTTTCTTCTAATCGTTTTTGAATCCTGTCCGCCATTTTTGAGGCGGGCCAGACTTTATCATCATTTCCGGAGAAAAGTAAGATAGGTCCATTGATTTGTTCCACTTTAATGGATGCTTGCTCTACGAATGTCGTTTTTGACAAACCGCGCTCCCAATACTCCAACATATCAATCGTATTGGATTCATTTCCTTTGATCTTTTCCATGGGTATGTACGGGATATCAAGCCCATTAAGTGTCCAGCTCGCTTTCAATTCATCGGAATTATAAGGCAAAACTGTATTGGACCAAGAAACTGAGCTGGGTGCATAAGCTATAACCCCATGTATTAGATTGGGAAAAGCAGAAGCGATGATTAATGCTAGTTCAGCATTTCTCGATGCACCCATCACCACGATTTCATTCTGATCAACTTCAGGCTGGTTGGCGAGCCAACGAATTGCTTTTTCAAAGTATTCTAATTCAATTTCTTCGGGAAGTATGGGTAAGTCTGGGCCTCCCGTGTAAGGGATGGATAGTCCAACCATATCATTTTCTGCAAAATATTGGGCCCAGTAGTCTCCCCACTGGCCTCCACCGAGCAGAACAACTGTTGTCTTGTTGGCTATATTTTCCTTGCTAAAATAATTGGCTCGAAAGCCATCATTTTGAATAGCTTTTGGTTTGACACCATCAAAAAGGATAGCATCTGCAATGAAATAGCCCGTAATGAGAAATACGATAATGGTAATGGGGACTATAATTTTTCTTTTGTTTGTCATGTACTTGATAGGTTTTATGGTGATACGAAGTGAATGAATTCCAGGCTGGATTTTATTTACGTTTATCTTACTAAAAAAGTATTTATTTCATCTTGGGTTTATTGCTATTCTACTCTGAATATTGGCGAGATTGCTGTACGCTTAGGTGACGTCAGGTTTGCATATCATCCTTTCTTTTATTTATTGTTTCTTGGGAAGAACTTCTTTCTTGTTTTTAATTTCCGCGTAATCGAGTAGAGCAATCTTAATACTTGAGACTATTAATTCTGGATCGTCCCAATGAACAAAATGGCCTGCATCTCCACTATACATAATCATTCCTTTATTGACGGATTGAATTACATCAGTCCATCTAGCTACTCGGTGCTTCATTTTAGACCTGAATAATGCTTCATTGTCATATGTTTTTGACTGCATATGCTGAGGCATATCGAATCGTCCTCCCGTCAGAATATGGACCGGTACATTTGGAAGCATAGTTTTATTAATTTCCTGGAAATTGGATTGCCGTAAACTGCTTAAAACTAGACGTTCTTTTTGAAGTGCGAGCGGTATGTTCTCATTTCTCTGCAGATCCTTTCGTTGTTGCTCTTCAAGTTCTTGGTCTATCCTTTGTTCATCCCACCCGAGTACTTTATAGTACTCTCGTTTATTTTGTTGTGTTTCTGTAAAATCAGCTGGGTCAATAATTATGAGGCCTGCTAGTACTTCTGGATAGTAAATGGCAAACCCTCTGACATAAACGCCACCCAACGAATGTCCTACCAATAAATAAGGAGGTTCTAATTGGAGTTTTTTTAATATTTTGATTAGCCTGTCGGCTACATTTTTTAAGGTTGGCATTTGATCTACTGATTCTGACTGGCCTACGCCTGGGCGGTCATAAGTCACAATAGGACCTAATGCTTCGCTCCTGGCAATAACCTTATCCCAATTTCCCATTGGCGTTCCGTGCCCACTTTCAAAAACGATTACGGGTTGACCGGTAGCTCTATCTTCTATGCCCAGTGTATTGATCCATATTTGGGTATCCTCGATTGAGATAAAACGTTGCTGCGCAGAGCCAGACATACAAAGAAGGCATACTATGGGAAAAGTTAGGAGTTGTTTCATACGGTTCATTTAAGTGGTATCGAGCATAACACAGGTTGACATGCCAGTTCGTGGTTTACACAACAAACCCCCAACCAAAAAAATATCAAGAACCTTCCTCTCCATTCCTCCAAATTGTCTTTATATGTGGTTGCTTGATTTAAGCGTGCTTGTTTTGAGATACAGGACAGTCAATGGTGTTGGTTATGATCCTAGTATCGCGATAACATTGGTTGTGGGGTTAATAGGATCCGATGCATTCAAACCGAATACCCATTGGGATTCGGTCTTAAAGCTTTCAATATAATACTAAATAAGCCATTCGATTTTTGGTGATTTTAATTTTTAATAACCGTTTAGATATTAGCAAGCCTATTAAATTATGAATTGATAAAGGTTTTATTGTACATTTTTAAACATACATTCTTTCTGAATATAATATGATGAATTACTTAAGGATATGCAATTATCTGACAAATTTCCCTGGTATTGTGATGGTATATTTATTTGGAAAATCATTGTAATTATTATGGAAGAAGAGATTTAAAACGGTTACCAATCTTCGGCAGGTAGTTCTTAGGGTTCTAGTTTCCCTTTGGATCGGAGCCAACTTATAGGGGCTTACATACTTGAATATAGTCTGTTTTGATTTATTGATTAAAGTCAATGAAATGGGAAGATTAAGTCTTCAACTTTGCTTTAAAATTATAGACTATGTTTCGAAAGTATTTCTTTATTATTTCTATTCTGTTTTTGTTTAAGTTGCCGTTTCAGGCGCAGGAAATGGATGGTTTGTACAAAAAATATTACGTCGGTAGCTCTTTATTTATGTTAGCGAATTTGGTTGAAGATGCTGAGCCTCCCCATTATTTTCAGCTTAACGTTGGTTATCGGTTTAACGCCAGAAATATCGTTTCATTAGAAATGATCAGATGGGACTATTACGAGCCACTTGGTGTACCGTACAGTGAAAAGAAGAGGGCATCCAATTTTCCTGGGAAGGTTCGGGCATTTGGTGTTGGATTAGCTTATCAAAGGTTTTTTTGGAAAAGGGGATACGTTCAGGTTCATTCTGCTGCACTAAAACAGAATTATCTGGACGAAAAAGGTAATAAAATCCAGAGTGGGTTCCAATTGTTTAATACTGTCCGTGCGGGGTATCAATTTCGGTTTTTTAAGAACCGGGTATTTCTTGAGCCTTCTATTGCCTGTACCTTTTGGCCTGTTAATACGAATTTACCAGCGTCATTTCAGGTTCAGGAAAATAAATTTCCTAACTACTTTTTGGGTGAGCCAGGTTTACATTTTGGATTCAATTTTTAAGGGTTCTCTTTCTGATTCTGCTAAGGGTTTCAGGCTTGATCCCTAAATAACTTGCAATTTGATACTGTGGTACTCTGTTTAGGAGATCAGGTCGATCTTGTTGTAATTTTTCGTAGCGATCTCTCGGTTTCATTGTGATGAATTCGTTTAGTTGACTGTGTTTAGCTCCTATCATTTGTTCCATTCCTATTCGGCAAAAGGTTTCAAACCGAGGATGTTTTAGGTACAGTTCTTTTTCTTTATCTGTATTGAGAATAGCCACAGTAGTTGGTTCGGAACAAATGAAATATACTTTTGACGGGACCTGTTGGGAAAGGCTGTTAAAATTTATTGCGGAGCGGCCTTCTGTATAGAAAGCAGTAGTTTTTTCTTCACCATCAACAAGTTCATACTCACGAATACATCCGGAAATGACATAGTAAGCATTTCTTGCTATTTGGCCTTCCCGCATGAGAAATGATCCTTTTTTGTAGGTTTCAATTGGAAAACTATTTTCAATATCCGCCTTTTCATTTTTGGAAAGCGGAGTCAACCGGGACATTAATTCTACAAGGATATGACTCATTTTATGTAAGGATTTCTGCGGTTATTGCATGTATTGGCGAACCATGTAGTAGGCTAAAGCGGGCCATGTTGTTTTATCTGTGTAAGTGGTGCTAATTTTGTTTTGTAATGAACTTGATATTGCATTTTGCTGCCTTTATCCTGTTCGTTTTTTTAAGATAAACGCTTATCGTTTTTATGTTATGCAGGTACAGCTTTTTTGTGCCACCCTGTACTTTTCTTTGCTGATTGGGTTTCTGCGGCTACGTCAAGGTATAGGATTCAACGTTTGGAGCTGTATTTACAGCGTTAATTTAGAATCCTGCCTGCGGACGTTAGCGGCAGACGGGATTCTCAGTTGGATAACCCAATATTGTGGGTTCAATATAGGTTTTGTCGAAGGATATTAGGTGAGGAAGGCGGTGATAGCTTTTAGTCTCATGTATTTAATGGGCTTCAATGAACTGAATCGCTTCAAGAATATTTTGGTCATGGTGTAGATTCTCGAAGTTGGTTTGTTTTAATACTTCTATATCGGGAATAATGGTTTTGGTGTATTTTCCTGATCTATCTGTTCCGTAGCTTTCTGTGATGGCGGCTTTTATCCCAAAAGGCATTTCATACAAGTCATTAGCGGTAGTACTACCATATGTTTCTTCACCAATGATAATGGTATTTTTGCGGCTTCTAAAGCCTAAGAGAATAAATTCTCCAGCGCTGCCGGTTAGGATTCCTGAGATCAATGCTACTGGTATTTGGGGTTTAGGTTTGAAACTGGGTTGGACAGCATTGTGTACTTTATGGTTTTCGTACAAAACACCTTCGTTGAGGCTTGTCAGGGCTTTGACATTGCTATCGACATCCAGCATAAGGTGCGTGCCTCCATTTCCCAGTAGATGGTAGAGTCCGGCTATCATCACATTTGAATTACCCCCTATATTAAGGCGTAAATCAATAATCCAGCCTTTAATGTTGTGGGATGTATCTATATGGACAATGGCATCATAAATCTTTTGTCCGGCTTGATCGAGTTCTTTCCTTGTTGCATTCTTCAACAGCATTCCTGGGATAAGGACATAGCCATAATTTTGATTAATAACCCGAGCCTCAAAAGGTTTATTTTGGTTATAAGCATCTGCTAAGCTTTGATTGAATTGAGATGCAGTAAGTTGCTTACCTAATGTGCTTTTATACCAGTTGTTCTCTGAGAAAAGCAACAAATGGTCCCCTTGGATGGTATCGAACAACTGTACAGATGTTTCTAATGATTTCTCTAGGGTTGGATGTTCTAGTGCCTCTTTGATGATGTACGCTTCTATATTGGGCCAATCCACCTGTTTGGTGTGTAAATAATGCTCTTTTAATTCATTAAAGAGGGAAGTATAAAGAGCGTTGATACTGTCTTTTACGGTTGATTGGTTCTGGCCATGGGTAGGCGAAGTAAATATAATACTCAATGCAAAGCCTGCAATTAATGATCTCATGGTGTTGTGTTTTTTGGTTTTGCTGTGAAATTATCTGGAATGCAAGTGGGTTTCAAGAAAAGAAGGAGCGGGAAGGTGCAGAAAAAATAATCTGGACGTATTACTTGTTTTCTGTAGCCTTATATTGGGTAGGCGTCAAACTAGTCACTTGTTTGAATGCGGCGTTAAAAGACGATTTGGAACTGAAGCCAGCTTTTTCGGCAATTGCTACGAGGGTATATTTTTCTTGTTCTTCGCTTTGTAGTAGCATTTTCACTTTTTCCACGCGTAGTTGACTGATATACGCTGAAAAAGACACGCCAAACGATTCGTGTATATGTTGGGATAATGTTTTGGGTGAGGTGTTGAGCAAAGCGGCTAGGTCCGCAATTTTTAGATTCTTCTGTGTAAACACTTCGTCTACATGAATGCAATGCTCAAGTTGCTGAGTCAGTTTTTGAGTTGTTGTATTTATGCCTGAATTTTGATTTTTACGTGTAAACGTGTTAAATAAAAATTTAGATCGGGTTAACGATTCAAATCCTATCCAATAGATATAGACGGAATTTAGGACTAAGAGGATGCTGTAAGGTATGGCACTATAATTATCGCCTACTGCATGAACGATGATAGCGAGTATCAGGTTGGCTATAATGATTATCAAGAACGCATAAGAAAAGTGTAGCATCCATTGCCAGTTTTTTTGAGCAATTCTAAATCCAACTACTTTGCTTCTATTTTGCTTTAAAAATTGAATAGCTGCAACTGTTAGCACAAGATTAAAGCTCAGATAGATATACTCATTGTATATGAAAAAACCGCTCTCATATACCCGCCAAAAAATATCTTTATCCAATCCGGAATGGAGCATTACATACCAGTATCCCCTTAAGAGTCCATAGAAGATTGCCGGTAAAAATAGAAGGTAATCCATTCGGGTAATAGTACTATGCGTTGGTTGTATTTGGTTTTTGATATAGAAATAAAAAGCAGTACCAATGAGATATTTATATGGAAAAGGGAAAGCGTTTAAGGGGATAAAACCAATTTTATTGATACCTAATAATTGTAGCGCATACAAAAAGTTAAAAAAGGATAGGGAAAAAAGAAAAAGGGCATAGAAGGCATAGGCTCTCTTATTATCCTTTTTTTTAAAGTATAAGTGTAAACAAAGTGCAAATCCTTGTATCGCTCCAAAAAAAACGAGTATTGCGATTATACTATGCATCTATTTTTTAGTTTATACATAGGGGACGCCTCCCGTGTTATAATGTTACATATTCCTGCTTCTGGCTAATATATTTTGAAGGTTGACGTTTGGTCTGTGTAGGACGGTATGGTAAAGCATACAGCTTGATGAATATGTTTAGTGGTTAATGTTTTTCGCAGAAATTCTTTAATGTTCTGCTGCTATAATTCATACTATTCTTGGGAACCAAAGCTTCCTACATTAGGTATCATATTCTGGATTACGAAAATACAAAGAACAGCATATTTCAGGTTAATACCCATATTTGTTTATCCTATTGGCCCTTAATAATTAGATGAGGAACTTTCAGTTTTCTCCTTTGAAGGAGGAGGTTTCAGTGTAATATGGGCCTACATTTGGGTAAGCAAGTACGGGCTGGTTATAAAAGGAAGGTGATACATTTCATCCGATTCTGGTTCCGTTTTTTATTTTTCTTTCCGGTTGTATAAGTGTGACTTCGTTATCGGTTCCAAGGCCTCCTAAAACTAAGCATTGGCTCATTATATTGGCTATTTGTTTAGGTGGGAAATTGATTACTGCGACAACTTGTTTTCCAATGATATCGTCGGGTGTATACAGCGTAGTTATCTGCGCAGATGTTTTTCGAATTCCATAGTCACCAAAATCGATATTCATTTTATAGGCAGGCTTCCGTACTTCCTTAAAAACTTCGCATGAAATGACGGTACCGATTCTCATCTCAATCTTGGTAAAATCAAGCCAGTTGATCGTGCCTTTTTCTGATTCCGAATTCATCTACTTTGTTTTAAGTCAGCAAAATACGCCATATTTGTCAGTCTGAACATCCTAGTTGTGTGTTATTAGATATGTGTGGTTTTATCCTTGTAAAGTCTTCCTTTGATGCTATTTTTCGGGGTTATTTATATAGTATAGAACAGGGTTTTGCCTTTCTTTTTGGGTTGCACCAGTAAGAATGTATTCATATTTAAACTTATTACTTGCTTGCAACTATTGAAGCGTACTTTTTTTGTTGGTCACCCGTGGTTTTGTCACAGGGTACGACTGGGCATAGAATGCTGATTTGCTTTGTTTTTTATTTACCTCACTCCCGCTTTGCTTTTTCGAGTTCTGTGATACGCGACTTGTACTCGTTATTTTTACTTAATGCAAAAGCCTGCTTTAAATAATAAATAGCTTTTTCTTCATTTTCTTGTGATACATAAAAATCAGCCATGGCTGCGTACGTTCGGGCACTGAATGGATAGTTTTCAATATTTAATTTAAAAAACTGATATGCTTTATCGGGGAAGTCATCCATAAACATATATCCACCATCATTGATCATTTCTTCTTCGGGCAGTACAGGGTATCCAAAATTTTCACTCAAGGCGTTATAATGTTCCTTAATAGCTTCGATTGTTTTTATAGGATCACTATTGGGGTTTCTTATCAAATCCAGGTCATCTCCATTAAAGGCATACCATTCATATAAGTAGTTCATACCATCAATGATGGATAATAGTGGAACGCTTTGATGGTTCTCATTGGCATAGTACTTCCATTGGATATTACTTTGGGAAATGGACTCTAGTTTTTCTATGCATTTTATGGTTGCGCGCATACTTTCGGTAAAAGAGGTAGTATCGTGTTTGATGTCATTGATGGTCATTTCGGTTGACATCTTTGCGGTGTTATTTGCTATTGTAATGAATACCTTATTTATGCTTAATGGGTTATTCTCCAGATGTGTTAATTGCTCCAACATCAATTCATTATCCCACCATAAACTTGGGTCAATAGCTATATAATTACGGAACAAGTCTGGATAATTAATGAGTAAGTTGATCGCAAACAGTCCGCCAAAAGAGTGGCCAATGAGTGTTCTGTAATTTGTTGTTGGGTAATTCTCATTTATGTAGGGGATTAATTCGCTTTTTATAAAGCTGGTAAAGTGAGTTCCGCCTCCTGATCCGCGGATCCATGGTGGGGTTCCGTTCTGATCATCAATATTGGTAGGTGTCAAGTCTCTGGTTCTGTTCAGGCGATTAGATATGGCCACTACAATCATTTCAGGGATAGCTCCACGTTTATAGCTTTCATAATTGACATAGCCGTTTAAATGAACGCTGCCATCCAGAATAAAGACAACCGGATATTTTTGTCTTTCTGATAATTCATAATTATTTGGCAGATGTACCCAAAAATGTCGGGTCTCATTTAGTGTTGTTGAGTAGATACTATCTAAGTGGCCAATCTGCCAAAGCTTTTCATTACCCGGATTCCATTGCCCTTGAAGTTGTAGGCAGACAGTCATCAAGGCTATGCAAGTGGTACAAAAGTTCTTCATGTAATTAGATTCAAATTGACATTTGATTCCATTGATGCAAGAAAAGGTAATTGTGGTGGGTATGTACGATGGTCGTTTTTACTTTTGGGGAGATGAAGTCAAGGGGCGTTTCATGCGTTTTCTGTTATCTAGGGTATGTAATTACTTTAAGTATCACATGGATTCCAGTATATGCCTGTTCTATGCTTGTATACGATTAGGCTACTGATTCAATTCGTTTTCAATCATTTTATTTAAAGTATCAATTTTGTTCATCACGCTGTCATACTTATCTAATAAAAAATTTCTGTTAAACTCAATTTTAAGTAAGTGACTCAGTAGTATTTTTCTTTCGGATTCGGTTACTTTAATTGGTAGATTTATACTTTCAATGCTACCATCAGATTTGTATATCAGGTGCGGTGCGATGACTCTATTTATATCTCTGAAGTAATTTTTTTGAAATTGATTTTCGTGATATTCTTCTTCTAATTTTTCTATTATCTGGTAATCGAATTCATATAAAGATATTATTTCAGACCTCAAGGAATCATTATCTATAATTTCAAAGCCTTTGGCTTTTAATGTTTCATAACCTGAAGCGTTTTGAATTGTTATGAAATCTCTTGTCAACAAGATATAGAATCTCTGTATAGATGAATTGGGAGTTACTTGATCCTCACTAAGGACTTTTCGCCAAAACTGGCAGGCTTCTATTCCTGCTTTATGGCCTTGCGTATTGCTTAAAAAGTCTACTTTGTCCTTTTGGATTCCATTCAAGATCTCGATTAGTATTTTAGATTCTGCTTGGCGCTCTCTTCTATTATCGTTCCAGCTAGAAAGGGCGAAAGCTAATATTACAGCTATAAAAATAGACAGGAACTCGAAAGCATATTCTTTCCAATTGATATTTTTCGATTTCATTATGTTTAAGCGTGTTTAGGTCATAGTCAATGCGCAAGTTGTCTTGTTTGGTACTTTACATAGGTAAAACACATAAGTATGAACATGAATAAATTACCCTAAAGATAAGGGAACATCAGTATGCGCTACAGTGCTTAATCAAAATCGTAGTTGTAATTTGGTAGTACAGGTTTGATTGGGTCACAGTATTGGGATTTGACGTTACAATTTGTATCTAACTTTATGGTGATTTTTTTCAAATATTTAGAAAATTAAATACTAAAGTGCGCTTTTGGGTAAACCCCAAAATAGTAGTGGATGACCAGTATGGATATTGGGTGTTCCTACCTTTCATTATAGCGTAGGGAGCGGTTTACAGCTAAATTTTTACGATAGGTTATAATGGTTCTAATATTGCATTAGAATATAATCCACTCTTTAAAAACACCCAATATCCAACACGATATTTGGTTTATATTTTATTCAATTTTCTTACCAGGTATTTGTTGGCCATTTTGAAGTAGAATTAAGCGTTCAACTTTTCCTTCATTTATTTGGAATGAAACTTTAGCGTCGACTACAGTCAGAAAAAATAGGGTATCGGTTTCGGGAAAGATCTCAAATCTATCTTGACCAGTAGCTTGAAGAAATAGCTGTTCGCCCTCTCTGGTAATGGTTATTTTAAACGTAGGGGCTAATTCATAAACACCAACATACTGGGAAAGCGTGGCTTCTGTTAATGTTATTGCATCACTTTTGAAGGTTAGGTTAGCCAATTCAGAGCTGGGATCAAGAAGATAAAAGCCAATATCATCAGAGCCCTGGGATGAGTTTGTAAGGACTACAACCCCTTTGCCTGTTTCTTTCACAAACCCTGCAAACGTTCGGTAGCCACCGGTTCCGCCATTGTGCCAGTATACATCACCATCTTTTCCTTTTTTAATATGCCATCCCATTCCAACCATCATTTCGCCAGCCTTATCATGCCTGACCTTATGTGATAGGTTCATAGCGTCCGTTATTGGCGTATTGGTATAGCCAAGATTAGCGGAAATGAACTTAGCCATATCTAAGGTTGAACTCCTGATCGCACCGGCACCTGCCAGTGTAGGAATATCCCAGTTTTCAACCACTTTGCCACCGTTATGTCCGGGAGCTAGATGCGCTTTCATTCTTTCGCTAAACGCAATTCGTGTATCATCCATATCCAACGGATTTGCAATGGTTTCTCTCATGAGTTCTTCATAGGATGTGTTTTTGTTTTTTGCGAGCAGGTGCCCTAAAAGTCCTTGGGCCAGATTTGAATATTCATATTCGCTGCCTACTTCTCGAGTGGGTTGATAGGTAGAAATAAATTCGTACATCTGGTCTACGGTATAATCTGCAAATGGATTATTGGGGTTAGCAGGTGTAAAATTACTTGGCATGCGAGGGAAACCAGATGTGTGGTCTGTCAGGGTGCCCAAGGTAATTTTATTGTCACCCATTACTGGCACTTTGATATCATCAGGAAGTAAGTTGTTTATTTCATCATCTATTTGAAGATCACCATCAAGTACCTGTTGCGCCAAAAGTATTCCCGTAAATACTTTTGATATGGACCCTATCTCATAGATTGTATTTTCGTTTACTTCTTTTCCATCCGCTTGCGTTTTGCCAAAGTTGAAGTAATACGTTCCGGATGAATCGATCAGAGCTATGGCTACACTTGGCGTGTATCCATTGGTAATGCGTTCATTGATGGCTTCAATAATTTCCGGTGGAAGCGCTTTGGTTTGTGTCTTGTGTGGGTTGTTAGGCTGAAAGATACTCATTGAAAGTATCGCGATTGTTAAAAAGTATTTCATTTTTGAGTTCTGTTTTAGCTTAATTATATAATGGATTTAATGTTGTACAGGTAAATAGTCTCTGGGATATGAGCCGTACTCCTCGGTTTTACTTACGGATTTTAGCAGGTAGTCATTATTTATTTTCTTTTGCATTGGATAAAAGCGAAATCATTTCATAAAAATCTTCTGGGTTGTATTCGAAGTCATCTTCTGTGTCAACCCGATGGACCATAACCAGTTTGGAGTCTGGATATATACCGAGCATATGTATTCCCAGTCCAGTATGATAGAATGAATTTCGTAATGTATTTTCATTAGGTACCCTTACACGCCACAGCATACCGTATGCATTACCGTATCTAGGGCTATAGATTGAATAAGGAATGGTGCTACGATCTATCCAGTCTTTTGGAATAATTTGTTTTTTGTTCCAAATTCCATAGTCTAAAAATAGTTGTCCGTATAGTGCCAGGTCACGTGCTGACATTCTAAAGTGATAAGCAGGGTATTTGGACTGGCTTTTTTCATATTGATAGTAACCGTCCGTTGTTGGCCTTTCGAATGTGTCAGCTTCCCCATCGATGGATACATATGTACCTTTATAATCATGCATGCCGAGAGGCTTAGCTATTTCATGGTAAAACATAGAATAGATGCTTTGGCCTGTTTGCTGCTCGAGGATGGCACCCAAGGTGTTGAAATCCCAATTGTTGTAGTAGTAATATTCCCCTGGGTTATAGGATCCTCTTACTGGTCGGTCAATAAGCATACCGTTATTAACAGCAGCGGCATTATGATAGACACCTGATCTTGATTTTAGTAAGTCTGCAATACGGGCGTCGAGTTCCCTCTCGGTTAGTGATGGTTCAATATCATTAATCTTAAGTGCTCGCAGTGTTTTAGTTGTATCGATTTGACCTCTGTGAATGGCAATGCCAAAGAGGGAATTAAGTATGGCTTTACGCATGGAATGGATAAGGTGTTTTTTACCGGTATCTCCCCATTCAAAGATGATGTCACCGTCAATCATAATGATCATTGAGGATGATCCACTTTGTATCAAATGTTCTTTAAGTAGCTCCAATTTATCACTTGAATACCCTTTAGATTCCGGTTTTGCATATGTGAATGGATGTTCTGACTGGGCACTGCACAATGTGGTAGCAATTAAAACACCAATGATGGTTGAGGTGAACTTCATACATTTTTTGTTATCGCTCATGTTGGTAGTGGCTATAATTCGGTTTGCGTTTTATAGTTATTGCAGTATCCATATTGGTTTTGAAAGATACTGGATTAGAAGACTGATGCGTTAGGCTGCTGTATGGGGTATGATCCATATTTACTTTAGATTATCTAATTACTTAGGATTATGCATTTATGCATTATTCCTTGTAATGACAATAAAGTTCTACGTGCGTGACACTTTTATTGATAATCGCATGAATTAAGGTAGATATGTTGCATGATGCAACTTTGCCAATGATACAATGGCAGCCTTATTTTATAGTCTACTTTGACCCTTTTATTTGTGTAAGTCTAAAGTGATTCTTTCAATATGTGGCCTATGTGCTTTTAGTTTTCCATCTATAATAACCATTAACCCTTTCCCCTTGTGGTACTTTTTTCCTGTTCTATCCCAAATTACAGTGATTTCCTTGCCCTGATATAAAATGCGATCTAAACAGAACCAATCCCAATTATTAGGGACTAGTGGGTTAATTTCTAAGGTTTTATCGATATTAGGTTTTAGTCCGATAAGATCTGCAATGATCAGGTCGCAAAATCCGGAATGATTATAATCCTTACCTCTTTCCACACCACCTTTCTCTTGGGACCAGGTGCCATTACTCCAAGTTTTAAGTCTGGTTCTTGATATCCAATCGCCAGTAAATGGATTGAGGTTTTCGTCTATCCATTTTTGTTTTTCACCATGTTCATTGGTTATGGAATGTGCCTTGGCATATTGAAGTAGAAGTTCGAAATAATCATCTTTTGAGATACGCCCTTTATGGGAATAGTTATTCAAGAGGTTTGATAACCCTTTAAGGGTTTGGGTAGTAGCATAGGGCCAGGAGGGTCCATTCCATTGGCACTCATGGCCAGTATAATTTATGGCAAAGAAAGGATGTGATCGTTCACAGACGGTTAATCCGTAGGGGGCATAGAATCCGGTTGTATCCATCAGTTTGTTCCAAGCCACTGCGTAGTTTTCGTTATCATCGGGTAAATTGAAATACCATGGTACATAACCAATAGCTTCTCTGACATGAATAGGTCTGGTTGTATCCGTATAGTTTCTTGGCATCACTGTAAAGAATGCAAGTTGTTCATTCCATAAACGATTTTGGACTGCTTCTTTTATTACCTGAGCTTTGTTATTAAAATCTAAGGTAATGGGGGATGAATGAAGTGTTAATTCGGCGATGGCAGAAATGGCTTTTGCATCACCATACATATAACTATTCATGGTTGGTCGGATAGCTGGCATACCACCGATAGGGATTCCATCATTTAGGATGCGTCCACTTACGGATAGTTCCATTCCTTCCTTATTATCTTCTTGCCAAAATAGGGTGCGGGCAGAATCTCGTCGCATGAGTTCCCATGCCTTATAATTGTTGATCAGTAAGGGAAGTTGTTCGGATAAGATAGAATCATTACGGTGTACTTTATGGAAAGCCAGGATAGCATCGGCAACCCAAAACCCATACTGTCTTATACCATCATCAGATTTGGTCAGCCAAAAATCAATATAGTCCAGTATGTATTTCGAATCTCTAAGCCATCTTCCTTCATAGATTTGATGACCAGCGGGGCAATTGATGGTATTGTGCTTTTGGGCCCATGGTACTTCAGGTAAAAACTCGGTGATTACAAACCCGTCATTTGTTTTTCTGATGTGCTTTCGGTAGGTCCACCAGCGAAAGTAATAGGTTTCTTCAATATTTTTATTGGGGACTTCAAGTAGAGGGATATGTTCAGCAAGGAAAGTAAAGGCTGAATCATTGGGTATATATTGAATATAGAGTTGATTATCCTTTTGATTGAAGGTTTCAATGTAAGGGCGCAAAATGCTACTATTTAGGGTTGAATCGTATGATCTGGGTGTGCAATTCAGTTGTGATACGCTAATAAAAAGGATAATTGCGAATTGGATTCTGCTCATTTTTTATGGATTAGACCTGAGAAAATACAAGATGCAGCGATCCGTAATTAATGGATTTTTTACATACGGTTATTCTATCTAAAAAAAGCAAGCGTTTTTGAATGGTCCGGTTAACTTAGGATTGCTGCTTTGAATGTGTATGGTTTAGGAACGTTATAACCCTTTGATGCGCACTGGGTTCTATGGCAAGCATAAAATGATCTGTATTTTTAATTTCTAAATATTCCCCATGTATTAATTTTTGAGCTACCTGTTGGCCTTGGCCAAGCACTAAGTCATGCTGACCACTTATGATGAGGGTAGGAACCTGAATCGCTTCGACTTCTTGGACAGAGAGGTGAGGATAGCGGGCTTTACTAAATGCTTTCATTGATCCTCTGTCTAATCCCAGTTTGTTGAAAAATGACCAATAGGTAGACACATGTTTTGGCAGGTGATCCGGGAAGGTATCATACTCAAATACCTGTCCTACGAGGTGGACTATTTTTTCGAACGGAGGTTGGCCAATGAGCACATCTCCGGTTGCCATAAGTATTGCTTTTGAAAAGAAATCAGGGTGTTTGTGTAATAGGTTGATCGCAACCATCGTCCCCATCGAATAGCCCATGATCGCTACTGATATCAAATTCAGATGATGGATTAGATTGATTACATCATTTGATAAATGTTGTAAATTATAAAAGGAAGGATTGGTACTTTTATCACTATGTCCGTGTCCTCTGAAGTCAAGCCCTATAACCTGATATCCCTGTTTGGTAAGGGTATTAACCCATCCTGTTTGGTGATAATTAAAATTGAAATCAACACAGCCGCCGTGAAGGAGTACAATGGGCTTACCTTTTCCATGAATATAATAAGCTAGGTTAACGCTATTGCTTACAAATGTTTTCATATCATCGTTAAGGCCCATTTTACCGGATTATATCCATGGTTATGGCTTAAATTAGGCGGCGAGTAATTTTGTTATATGTTTAAAATACAAAAAATCACTATCAGAGATAAAGTATGCATTACTTTGAAACATCAAATACGCGTTGTGGAATCAGAGGTCATGTTGGGTTTAGGATATTTCATCAACACCTATCCGGATATCTAGACATTGGGTTTTGAATAAGGCCTTTATCTCATTTTTGCTAGTTATACGAATGGAACGGATATATTCTTTATCCATGATAAAGACCAATCACTTGGGTTTAATGTGATCAAAGCCGAATTTCTCATTTGGCTGGCTATCAAAATTGAGGTGGTAATGCATGTACGACCTCTAATTCATTTATTTTATTGAGGTTTCTATCCCAAAAAATAATGTTTCCTTTGACATCAGTAGCTGCTAAGATGTTAGCATCTTGATTCCAATCTAATCCCCAAAGAAGGGTTTTAGTTGTTTGTTGAGACAATAAATCACCGTCCTTATTCCAGAGTCGAATCTTATCACTGGCGGTTGCTAATAATACGCCATCATCAGACCATTTTATGTTTCTTATTTCTGCTTTACTTTCTTCAATCGATTTGATTATTTGCCCATCGTAAGTCCAGTATTGTAGTAATGGGGGATAGTCATATTCAAAATCACCATAATCGCCAGTGGCGAAGAATGTTCCACTTGGATGCCAAGCTACGCATAGCATTAATACATCTACCTCTTCATGTCTATCTGCTATTTGTTTTAGGCTATCTAGTTCATAATGATAAATCGTAATACTTTCTCCTACAGCGACGATAAGGTTTTCATTCGGGTGCCAGTCTAAACCAATGATTGATTTCTGCTGGGTATCAATTTTTTTTTGAACGTTCCCTTTTTCATCAAAGATGGTCAGATATCCCTCATAGTCACCAACTGCTAATAGATCACCGGTATGGTTCCATCCTAGAGCTCTGGCGCCGTCCATGGTTAAACTATCCAGCGTAATGATGGTGTCATTATCGAGATGGAGAATGGTTGATTTGGATTTTCCATCTTGTACGGATATGGCCAGCTTATTCTTTTTAGGATGCCATTTGGTTTGGGTTATCGTTCCTTGGTAAGGATAGCTTTTTAACTGCTGATAGTTACTTGAGGAGAAGAGCTTGAGAAACGTATCGTTAGAGCCACCCACAACGAATTGGTCTTTACTAGGATGCCAGTCTAAAGACCAAAAAAACCATTTTCCATACGGCTGATTTTGTTCTTCAGGAGATTGCATGCACCCAAGCGTTGTGCATAATAATAAGATGTGGCACCATTTTTTCATATCATTTTGTTTATTGGAGCGGTAGGAGGAATCAGCCATTTTAATGGCACAAAGCTGATTTTATAAGCTATGTATTTTCAGCGAGTACGGAATGTTCCAGATTGAATATTTCATTTTCTGCAAGTTTTCTGCCAACCGGTGCAAAGTATTGGAGGTTGAAATCCGTAAGGGTTTTATTATGCTTCAACACGAATCCATTTTGGGCAAGTATTTCTTTTATTTCTTCAGCGGAATAAAAGGATATCCACGGTTCTCCTACTTTTGCAGCCAAGTTCATTATGGCATTTACCTTTTTTTGAGGATTCACATACCCCTCCCCAAAACAGGCTTTAGGATTGGTTTTTAGGTCTCTATTGACATAGGAAAGATATAAGGTTGCATGGGTGTTTTTTGTCAGCGTTACTACTTCTTCTAATGTATTGTTGAGGGCTGTTTTTGATATATACTGCGAAACGCCTTCAAGGGTAAAAATGGATGGTTTTGTTTGGTCAAAACCTGCCTGTAAGAGCTGGTTCTTAAGTGTCTGGTGATTAAAATCTACGCTTACATAGGTAACGTTATGTTG
>JABSSK010000410.1 GCA_013214265.1 Saprospiraceae bacterium
GCATGACCACAAGTATTCATACAACTTTTCATAAAAGAAGCCTTCTGCCAAGCTGGTAGAAGGCTTCTTTCCTCATATAAAAAGGACTATTCTTCCTTTTTATCTTCTTCCGTAGCTTCCGCTTCAGGAGCAGCCTCTTCCGTAGCTTCCGCTTCAGGAGCAGCTTCTTCCGTAGCTTCCGCTTCAGGAGCAGCTTCTTCCGTAGCTTCCGCTTCAGGAGCAGCTTCTTCCGTAGCTTCTGGTGCTTCCACAACAGGTGCTTGAACAACTGGAGGTGTACCGGATACAGTAGCATGGAATTCGGCCAATTCTTTTGCGGTTTGCTCGAAGCGTGCAGCCACACGAGCTTCTTTTTGCTCAATCCATTCCTGGTAAAGCTTATCTGCTTCTTCTTGGGTAAGCGCACCTTTTTTCACACCACGCATTAAATGACGTCGGTAGTATACACCTTTAAACTTAAGGATAGCCCTTGCAGTATCGGTAGGTTGAGCACCTTTTGACAACCAATCATAAGCCTTTTCACGATCGATATCGATCGTTGCTGGCTTAGTCATTGGATTGTACATTCCAATTCGCTCAATGTATTTACCATCACGAGGAGCACGTACATCTGCTACGACAATGTGATAATAAGGGCGGCGTTTGCGCCCTTTGCGCTGTAATCTTATTTTAACAGGCATGTTAAAATTTGTTATGTGGTGAAACCATACCCGCTTAACTAGCTAGCTAGCAACGGGTTTTTAACGGCCGCAAAGTTAAGTGTTTTTAGTATAGAAAACAAAATTACCTTAAACCAAGCTTGTACTACGAATAGATTAACCCTTAGAACAGCCCAATCTATTGGTATGGATCAATAATTTCGGTCTCCTCAGATTGACGAACAGGGTCCAGTCCAGCACCTTTTAACATGAAATACAACAGAATAGCCCCACCAACTAGAAGTAGGGCAACTTCGAACCGGCTCAGCAACCGGCGCTTGGGTCGATCTTCAGGCATATTCAGATTACTATTTTGTATATGCAAGATAGTAAAAGGAACTAAATAACAAATGTTGTACTACAAATAACGTTCGGAGGCACAAATGGTCACACGTCAATACACGAACAGCTTTCACCCAGCACCAAGTAAGTCTTTTTCACAACATACCCTACAGACTTAGATATACTGGATATAATCATGTCCTTGGAAAATAACATATGTCTTGCCATATTTACAAAATCGATTGTGTTTCTTCAACTTCTTCAAACCCCGATTCTTTCAAGAGCCACTGCCTATTGATCACATTTTCGGTTTCCCGAATATGGGCAATCAATTTTTGTAACTGACTTTGCAGATCACTTTTGGAAAACACATCTTCTTTATGCCGAATCAAAACCAATCTTTTTGCAAACCGCAGGAAATTGGTGTAGCCTTTTTTCTGCTCAGTAGTGATTTTTTTATTCCGGATAATATAAACCCTAAACGTCTCAATCAATGAAAGGAGTGCTTCTGTATCTTGTTTGGCATAAAAAGTTCGGAGCAACAAGAATGTAGTGTTCAAATGGTACTTAATATCCGTGAACTGAACCTGATTCAGGGTACGAATGGTTTTATCAAACTGCTTTTTATTGTAAAACAGATTGGCCAGGTTGTAATTATATGCATTTTCCCTTTGGTGCTCTGGAAGATGCGCCTTATATGTATTAATAAAACTTTCGGTCCATTCGAATTCCTGCAATCCACACCCCAGAGTGGTTATATTTTTATAATCCCACTCGTTGATAACACCTTGTGTCAGCAGAATACCACTCTTTAGTCCCTGCTTATACAATTCAAAAAGCTCCTGTTGGTACTCATTTTTACCTTGGTTAATTTTTCGAATACAGTAGTTATAGGTAAACGAGTAAAGATCCTGTTGTTCGGACGCATTCAAGAGATGATAATCTTCTTCCAGAATTTTCCTGAGATCCTGATAGTGCCTTTCCGTTTCGTCTTTCCTTAGCGTATTAATTATAGTGTAATACAGAACTATGGAAGGTTCTGATGCAAATTGCGCCACGTTCTGCTCTATGTAATCCAGGACATTATCCAACAAGCTGAAATTATACTGGGTGTTCATTAACATTCGGTTGGCAGCTAGATGACAAGAGTTCCTGAGTTTTTCAAGAATATAGTACTTGTCCAGATAGTCCAGCATCGACTTCAGCTCATTTGACTTCGAGCGATCAATATATTGAACCCTATAATAACCCATCATGGAATTCAGCCGATAATTACTGTAGTAGTAGTCCTGATTTTTATATGGTGCCTTTTCCAACTGTTTGCCTAAGTGTTTGGCACGATTTGTGAAAAAGCTAAAGTGGTTTTTATCATAAGCCCAAGTAACTGTATGTAATTCCTCCTGAAGTGGCGTCATCTCAAACTGAAGCTGTGCCAAAAACCGATTGAGTAGCTTTTTTAAATTTGACATGATGTTATACAACTTTTGTTCGTCATACACACTATTGGGATAAAGCTTAGAAAAAATAAATTCTTTTTGCAGCCTTGGCTTTTTTCGACTCTTCTCTTTAATGATCAGCAACAACAGATTTCGAGTAGGTTCATGCTGATTGAAATATGGACTCGCAACGAATTGAACGAATTTTTCTAGGTCTTTTCGGTCTAAATTGGACAAATACTGAACTATTTTACTCTGTTCCATAGTATTTTTTTGAACAAAAAAAATTACTAATCACACTTTTTTTTGTCATAAAAACTTGATTTTCATGTTTTTATACAAAAACTACCATTAACTTTATTTCCAGTAAGTTACTAAAATGTACTTAGTTAAGAAATTAATTAAGCCCACTTTTGTTATGTGAGGAGGAAATAACAACCTCCTATTAACGACCTCACGCGACTCTAATGCAAATTATAATTCCTAACAAACGACCTTAAGACGACGACCACTACTAACAAATCTAAATCCGAAATGCTTGGTTAATCCAAGTTGAAAAAGACAGATTGTAATCTCATGAGTGCGTTGAAAGGGTATCGTAAATTTTATTTCCGGTACCCTTTTTTACTTCTAACCAAAAAAAAATTCGGTAAACTCATTACCGAATTTCTAATCAAGACAAGTTTTTCTTTTAATAGCCTCTCAAGCACTTTGTGCTTTTGTTACTTTCATTCGCTATGGGTAAATACGCACAGGCCTCTTAGGGGTTGCATCCCTAAGCATTAATTTTAATCCAAAACACATTTTTACTGACTTAAAAGCTTCTGGTTTAGTCGTGTCTTTTTAATAAGACCGGTTAGACCTATTTTTATTTGAGGTATCTGGTAATTCTTCTGCCAATGATTCCGAAAACAACAGAAATAACGAAAAACGAAAAAAAAATGCGTACAAAAACAACAAAAAGAGGCTTAAAAAATCCAGAAATCCCGACAAGTAAACATCCTTATAAACAGTAAATCAGATAGTTATATAATTTATTTACAAAAAATAAAACCAGTAAAAAGATTATTTGTACTTCCTTGATGACAGAAATTAATTGACATTTGTATTGTGAGCAGAGAGAAAGAATCTCTGCAAAAGAAAAGAAAGAATTTAATAAGCTTGGTCATTTTGGACCAAGATGTAACAAATCATAATCAAGATTAATTCGAGTATCAAATGAGATATTCGATGGTATGTAGATAGCCTCTCAAAGCTCTTTTTCAAACCGGTTAGGTCTCCTGACCGGTTTTTTTTTACCTTAGCGGCAAAAACGGAAGCAATATACGTTTTAGGAAATCACTTTTCAAGTCGTTGCTTCAAAACAAGTGATACTATGAGCAACCATCTCGTTTCACCTTCTCTCTTAGCTGCTGATTTTACTCGACTTCCCGAAGAACTATCGATGATTAATAAAAGCAGTGCCGATTGGCTGCATTTAGATGTAATGGACGGTCGGTTTGTGCCGAATATTACTTTTGGCATGTTTATCATTAAAGCCATCAAAAAAATGTGTTCCAATACACTGGATGTCCACTTAATGATCGAAGCGCCCGAAAAATATATTGAACAGTTCAGAGATGCTGGAGCAGACGTAATCACA
>JABSSK010000411.1 GCA_013214265.1 Saprospiraceae bacterium
TATCTCTCTTTTTTCGCGCTGCTCCAGCTCAAAAATGTCATTATTGATACTAATGACTCCATCAGGCTCGATGAAAGCAGTTTTTCCAGTAGCGGATTCATCATGGATGATACCTCGGATTTTGCGCTTATGTTCCGCTGGAACAGAAAGAACCCGCCGTCCATTACGAATGCTCTCAACATTGTCGCTTAACCATCCATTGGTGCGGTAATTGTTGATGAGGCCTCGAAATACTTTGTCCAGCTCCTTGTTTTTGCTCCCAATTGTTTTACGAATTCTGGCCAGCTCGGGTGAGGCATCAGGCTTGATTTGGCCTTCGTCATCGATTACTCGATCTATTTCCTGAAGTAGGCCAGGGTCTAGTTCAATACTTTGTACTATACTGTATAGTACAGGATACCTTTCTCGGTGTACATCCGTGAAAAACGAAACGATTTGCCGAATAGCAAATAACACCTGATGGACCCGTTGCAAGCCTTCAATGGGAAGTACGGATTCCGTTATTTCTAATAATTTCAGATCATCAGCCAGATCTTCATATCGGTTCAGCGGAAAAACGGTTTCTTCCCCAAAACTGAGTTTCATTTCGTGGGTTTGCCGTAGCAATTGTTCAATGCTATCGATATCATAGGCAGGTTGTATGTCTAAAACTGCTTGTTTACCCAATTCGCCGAGGCAGGACTGCTCTACCAGGCGAATGACTTTATCAAATTCTAGTTTTTCAAAAAGATCTCTCGGTTCCAATACCATTGCTGTACATTTCTGGAGCCCAAAGGTAATAAGTATCATCTATCTTGTGTATTGGGCTAATACGTTTTACCAAACAAGTGCGGCTAAAGAGGGTTCCATGGATATCTTCTTTTTCAAGAAAAAATAAAAAGAAATTTTTAACTGAGTAAAGTTATTTATTGGAAATTAAATTCCATTCAAAGCAATGTTACAATACGGTCGGCTCGAGGTAACGAGAATGTGATTTTCTCCCTCAGATGTAATAATATAGGCTTGTTATAGCTATCAAATTCCATTTCTATTTCTACATTTGGAACAACGGAAAAACATTGGACAGTGGCAGGAAATATATTTGGTGAAATTTTCAGGATAACGACTTTTGGCGAAAGCCATGGAAAAGCAATAGGTGTCATTTTGGATGGCTGCCCTGCAGGTATTCCAGTTGATGCGCATTTTATACAAAACGAATTAGATAGGAGGAGACCAGGGCAATCCAAAATTGTGACGCAAAGAAAAGAAAGCGATACGGTACAATTGCTTTCAGGAGTTTTTGAGGGTTTTACAACGGGTACCCCTATATCTATGGTCATTTTCAATGCAGATGCCCGATCAAAGGACTACAGCCATATTGCGGATAAATTCCGGCCCTCCCACGCGGATTTCACTTATCATGCAAAATATGGCCGTCGTGATTACCGCGGTGGCGGACGCTCTTCTGCTCGTGAGACTGCAGCTCGCGTAGCGGCTGGTGCTTTTGCAAAAATGATGCTGAAAGAAATTGGCATCTCGGTCCAAGCCTATGTTAGTCAGGTTGGGATGCTGGCCCTACCCTATTCCTATCAAGAGTTGGATCTTTCCCAGACAGAAAGTAACCCAGTCCGCTGTCCAGATATAGACTGGGCTGCGCGTATGGAAGCAAAAATTAAGGAAGTACGTAAAGCTGGTGCCACAATTGGGGGTATCGTTTCTGCGGTTGCTACAGGCGTTCCTGCTGGGCTAGGAGAACCTGCTTTTGACAAACTCCATGCTGATCTTGCTAAAGCTATGTTAAGTATTAATGCGTGTAAAGGCTTCGAATATGGATCAGGATTTGCCGGGGTTGCCCTAACTGGTTCGGAACACAATGATGTTTTTGAACAAGTGAATGATCAGATTTCCACACGCACCAACCATTCCGGAGGCATTCAAGGTGGGATTTCCAATGGTATGGATATTTATTTCCGGGTTGCATTCAAGCCTGTTGCTACCATTGTATCAGAACAGGAAAGCATCAATGAAGCCGGCCAACCCGTACATGTTGTGGGTAAAGGACGACATGATCCTTGCGTTGTTCCGCGGGCAGTACCGATTGTGGAAGCCATGGCTGCTTTAGTCATTGCAGACCACTACCTGCGTAACCGATCCGCAAAGATTTAGTGCGCCATAAGATTTTTAAAATAAAAAATACGTATTCTATTTGCCCATGGCTTCCGCCAAAAAATCATTAAGGGGCTTTCCGGCTTTAAAGAATTGCATTGTGTAATGGGTGATATCTTCTCGAGCTATGGTATCACCCGGCATCTCCGCCATATAAAAATATTGTTTGTTCGCTACAAGCGGCTCTGTGGCAGCAAATGATTTGAGTTCCTTTGATACCCTTTTGTATTTATCGCCACGTACATGCTCGAAGTGATTTACAAATGTTTGATCCTCTATTATGGATCGAAAACGCTGATGCTCTAATGCAATTTTATTCCAAACATGATCCAGCATGGCGCGCTCTATAGAATAAGAACCTCCCCCAATCATTAAGCGACCAGGTTCCAGATGAAAGTACCATCCAGGCAATGACTTTCCCTTTCGGCCTTGTGCAGAAATAAATGCCGATACATTCGTCTTATATGGTGTTTTATCTTTGGAAAACCGAATGTCACGAGCTATTCTGAAGATGGCATCTTTGGGTGTAATCTGTACACTGGGGTCTACTTTTTTTACTTCATCAATTAAGGCCTGCACAAAAGCTCGAAACGGTTCTTTGCATTCTTTCTCGTACCTTTTTTTATGGGTATGAAACCAATCTCGATTGTTATTTTTCCTTAGATCCCTTAAGAAATGTAGAATGCTTTCCATACTGAAAGGGTTTTTGATGACGTACCTAAAAGATAATACAACAAGACCTATACTTTGGTTCTGGTAGCTGGATGAAGATCATGTTCTGTCGTAGAATAAGGAATTGCAGATTAATAATACCCTCCAAAATACCCGACCCAGCATATGAATATACAACGAGATAGACGGGCTATTAACATCAACGATTAAGCAAATTAGTTACCTGAGTTGCCACCTGCTTTTGTAAAACCACGGATAAATTCTCCAAAAGAATTGAATTCTTTTTGAAAGCTTAATCCTGCGCCTACCTGTAACTTACGACCTGCAATATTATCAGGTTCAAGACGCTGGTAAACCTGAAGTTTTAGGCTTCTGTCTTTATTCAGAATATAGGTAAATACTAAATCATTGCCAACAAAAGTGCCGCTGGTTGTACTCGCTGTTTGAACGTTTCCATTCATACCAAAAGCGCCACCAACCTCAATCGAAAACCGATCATTAAAAAAGTCTTGCCGTAAACTAACCTCCAGTTCATCCCCCCGGTTAAAGTTTTGTCCATCACCTAGATCAACCTGTTGATATTGATTGTAAGCGATATCAAAATCAATACCAGAAATAACTTCACCTTCACCGATAAACTCTGAAAAAAGTTCAGTCAGCAATAATGACAGTTGGTTGCTTACAAATTCACTCACCGTATTGTAAATAACCTTTGACCCCTCTAACGCAAAATCTGAGGGCAAGAACTGCCCAGCAACAATGAGACTAAATACCTGCTTGTTAAGCTCGTTTTGATCCTGTTTTAAAATTCGCAGTTTGCTTTCTGTATACGACTGTAGTTCTTGTCGTAGGTTGGGAAAAGCTAAATCAAAGTTTATCTCTGGTTCAAGCAGAGGTCCCTGCAGATTCATGGTTAAATCAACATCAGTTGAATTACTGGCTTGGTTTTGCAAGTCTGCTGAAGCATTGACCAAGTATTCTTGAATAAAATTGGCAACCGACGTACTTAAGTCAGTATAACGGGCAACTAGATCAAGCTCAGCTGCGAAAGGATCACCAGACCACGTGATTGTCCCTCCTTTTTGAACTGTAAACTTTTTATTTATCAAATTGTATAATGTAAACAAATAATTACCAGATTCGATTTGATAATTCCCGAACATTTGGAAGGGTCCTGAGGGCGGCACAGAGATTCTAATGGCTCGCCTACCGTTTCATTGAATGATATCGCCAG
>JABSSK010000412.1 GCA_013214265.1 Saprospiraceae bacterium
CTGATGGGTTTTATTGGAATGGATGAGGTGCAGATTAAAGGAGATAGTCTGATTAAAACAAGGGCAGGGGTTCAGCTGGACTTTAGTGCCATTGCCAAGGGATATGGTGTGGATCAGCTGGCTGGATTTTTACGCGCGCAAGGAATAAAAAACTACTTTATTGATATTGGCGGGGAAGTGGTAGCAGCGGGTAAGAGCCCTCGAGGTGATGCTTGGCGTATCGGCATTTCTAATCCGACAGAAGGGGCGGCAGTTGATGATTTGCAGTTTGTCGTTCCATTGGAGAACCAGGCCATTGCTACCTCTGGAAATTATCGTAATTTTTATGAGGTTGCGGGCGTAAAATACAGCCATACAATTAATCCAAATACAGGGTTTCCAGAACGTAGTCGGTTATTGAGTGCTTCGGTTTTTGCGCCAGACTGTATGACGGCCGATGCTTACGCTACAGCCTGTATGGTAGCCGGGGTTGAAAAAGCCCTGGCGTTCGCAGAGAATAACGACCACATTGAGGTGTATTTGATTGTAGCAACGGATACCGGTGAGATGGATGTTGCGTATTCGGAAGGACTAAAAACAATTTTTGATAATAATCAATAGCGGGATTTATGACCTTTAATCTGGACCGAAATCTAGTGTTTTTTGATTTGGAGGCAACTGGGCTAAATGTGGTGAAGGACCGCATTGTTCAGATTGCCATGGTGAAATATGACAAGAACGGTGGGGAGCCGGAAGAGCTCAGTATGCTCATTAATCCGGGTATTCCCATCTCGGAGGAAGCCATGCAGGTACATGGGATTACGCCTAAGGATGTAGCGAATAAGCCAACTTTTGCTCAAGTAGCCCAAAAGATTTATGATTTTATCGGAGCAGCTGATCTAGCGGGCTATAATTCTAACCGATTTGATGTGCCTTTATTGATGGAAGAGTTTGATCGGGCCGGACTGGTATTCGATACAGCAAAACGCAGGTTGTTGGATATGCAGCGTATCTTTTACAAGATGGAGCCTCGAACCCTCAAAGCAGCGCTAAAATATTATTGCGGGAAGGAGTTGGAAAATGCTCATGATGCCTTGGCTGATGTTAGAGCAACCGTTGATGTTTTTAAAGGGCAATTAACGCGCTACGAAAACGTTGATTTTGAGGATGCTGATGGTCATGTTACAGAACGTCCGGTACGAAACGATATGGAGGCTATTCATTCGTTTACTAACGACAACCGCTTTCTCGATGCTACTCAGCGCATACGTTTGAGCCCGGATGGCGTCCCTGTTTTTAATTTTGGGAAACACGTTGGAAAGCCTGTTGCAGCTACCTTGGCTGCAGATAAGCAGTATTTCAACTGGATACTGCAAAAGGAATTTTCTTCCCAGGTCAAGCAAATTGTGCGTCAATTGGTTAAAGAATATGAACAAGAATCATAGGTGTAGGCATGAGCAGATGTAAAGCTTTTTTATTAGCTATAGGATGTATATTTTTTGGATGTGAGGAAGACCCCGGATGCTTGGACGTACTGGCCACCAATTTCCAGGTGGATGCAGAAGACCCCTGTGGGGATTGTTGCAGGTATCCTGCTTTTAGGTTGTCCATTCGTCATCGTTGGTCAACACCGGATACTACGGTCAGTTTTGCTACGGATACTTCGGGCTTTTCATCTGGTAATTATCGGTTGCGTTTTGATAATGTACACTTCTATTTATCAAATCTTCAATTGGTGGCATCCGATGGAACTACCCTCAATGTTTTTGATCGTTTTGATATAACTATTAGTCAAGGAAGCGATTCAACAGAGATTACTATACTGGATGATCTTTTATTGGTTGACGCAGGAAGTTTCCAAACATATGTTACGGGTACGTACCGAGGGAGTGGCATATTTGAATCCCTGGAAATGTCGATTGGCGTATCGGAGCCCGGTGCACAAGGTACACCTGATGACTTCCCAGATGATCATCCTCTTTTCACGCAAAACCCTGCGATGTACGACACAGATCAGGGGTATCGCAATTTTAGAGTTGGCGTTTATCCTGAACTATCAGATACTATAGCAACCGTAATTTCAGGGTTTTCGTCGGGTACTTTACCAACTATCTCCTTACCTATATCGTTTCAATTAGATAAAGGGTATTTTACAGATATTGAATTAGCCATTGATTACAGTACTTGGTTTGCAGGTATCGATTGGAATACTATGTCCGAAGAGGAGATTTTTGATATAATCCTATCGCAACAGGTTTCCTCTTTGGAAGTGATCGGTGTTTCTAGTTCTTTAAATTGATAGAGTCACATAAAATTACGGATGAGAAAGATGTTATCGCTGGGACTTCCTTTTATTATGCTAGGTTTCTTATTGTTTTCCTGTGATTCAGATAAGGGGGATAGTAATGATGACCGGTCGGAAATGATTGCGCCTACAATGGCGGTTAAAGGTTTTTTTGGTACGGATCCTTTACAGATGTATGCAGGTATTTATCCGTTTTCTGGAGATCTGGATCTTCGTCTTCAGTTATTTCAATTCTACATATCAGATATAGGCTTAATTAAAACAAAAAGCGGGACGACGGATACCTTATTTGTTTCAGATATTGACCTTATTTCATTTGCGGATATTATCAATGCGGATGATGCAAAAGAAGGCGTGTCCTTATCTTTAGATGAGGTACCTGCTGACACTTACGATGGTATAGTATTTGGGGTTGGTGTTGCACCCGCATATAATGCAACACAGCCTGGTGATTATACGCCACCTCATCCTCTTGATGATCACTATTGGTCGTGGGCCAGAGGATATGTCTTTGCGAAAATTGAGGGAAATGCTGATTTGGATCGAGATGGAAATTTTGAGCAGAAGTTAACTTTCCATATGGGAGGAAACGATGCATATCGTCAGTGGCATATACAGGAGCCCATTGTTATTGGCCCTTCGAATGAAACATTACGCTTTCATGTTGATTTGGAAAGGGTATTAAAAAATGAAAATGGAGAATTCCTGGATTTTCGTCAGGTTACCCAAGACCATAGTAACGATGCAAATATAGTTTCTTTTGTTATGGATAACCTTCGAGCGGCCATTCGAATGGAGCAAAATTAAAAGGTTGTTATGTTCTGGTGGTGGATATTTCTGATAAATTGGATTGTTGGGATTGATACTTTTCATTTACTGGATGATTCGGAAATACCTGCTTATTGGCCGGAGCTTATATATCCTAAGGATAATCCCCAAACAGAATCTGGGATTGCGTTAGGTAAACGGTTGTTTTTTGACCCTATCCTATCAAGAGATAGTACGATTAGTTGTGCAAGCTGCCACAAGCCGGATTTAGCATTTACAGATGGACTGGCTTTATCGGAAGGAATTGATGGTAGGGTAGGCCGTCGTTCAGCCCCTTCTTTGCTGAATGTTGGTTTCCAGCATTTAGGGATGTTTTGGGATGGCCGTACAACAGACCTCGAAACCCAGTCGTTGCATACCATAACGGATTCAGTAGAAATGGATAATGATTGGGAAACTGTCCTGTTTCGGCTTCATCGGCATAAAGACTACTTGGATTTATTTGGAAAAGCATTTGGGGTGTTAGTGATTTCCAAGAATGACATTGCCCGTGCTATAGCCCAATATGAACGATCACTGATTAGTGCGGGTTCCCGTTTTGATCAGATGACCTCGGGGGCAGTCAATTTTACTGTTTCTGAGTTGCGAGGTTGGGCAATCTTTTTTGATGCTTCCAAAGATGTGCCACACGGAGAATGTAGCCATTGTCATGCAGAGCCTTTATTTGCGAATCCACAGTTTCACAACAATGGGCTGATCAGGAACGAAGACAAAGGGCGCGCAGGGGTAACAAATAGCCGTTACGATATTGGAAAATTTAAGGTACCTTCTCTAAGAAATGTTGCCATAACAGCTCCATATATGCATGATGGGCGACTGAAAACCTTAGCTGAGGTCGTTAATCATTATGCATCTGGTGGGCATGGAGGTATCAATGTAAGCCCCAACGTGCGGCCATTAATGCTAGATGAAATGGATAAGCGTGATTTAA
>JABSSK010000413.1 GCA_013214265.1 Saprospiraceae bacterium
ATACCATTGCGCCAACAGCAGTTTGTGAAGACGCTACCTTGTACCTTGATGATCGGGGGCTAGTTAATCTGGACCCCTCCATAATTGGGATTTTTAGCTCGGATAATTGTGGTAATGACGTTACCCTTTCTGTTGATCGCAATCGATTTACTTGTAGTGACCTGGGTGCACAACCCGTAACGTTAACGGTTGAGGATGAGGATGGTAACCAAGCTACCTGCTTGTCGACCGTAACCATCGCAGATACGATTTCACCACAGGCCATTTGTAAAGATGTACAGTTGTACCTTGATGGTGACGGTCAGGCTGTCCTGACTCCTGCCGATATCGATAATGGAGCTGTCGATAATTGTGGAATACCAGCCGACCGTTCCGTAAGTCAATCTCTTTTCTCATGTCAGGATATCGGGGTATACGAAGTGATATTGTCCGTTGAGGATGAAGGTGGTAATTTGAGTACTTGCGCGTCAGTAGTGGAGGTACTGGATACTATTCATCCCGAAGCGAAATGTTTACCTTTTACCTTAGAATTGGGTATCAATGGTCAAGGTACATTGACACCTGATTTGATTGATAACCAGAGTACGGACAATTGTGGGTCTGGGCTTCAATATGCCATGAGTAAAACCATTTTTGATTGTTCCGATTTAGGTGAAAACGACGTTGTCCTGTCGGTTACAGACCCTAGTTCACTAACCAGTCGATGCACAACAGTGATCACTGTGGTCGATATTAGGAAACCGATTGCTGTAGCAAAAAATATAGAAGTATTTCTGGATGCCAGCGGTCAGGTACAGGTGGACCCGATGACATTGGACGACGGAAGTACAGATAATTGTTCCATCATTGCTTACGAATTGGACAAAGCTTCTTTTGATTGTTCCGATCTGGGCCCTAATCTCGTCAACCTCACTTTGACGGATGCGGATAGCAACCAAACTACCGAAGCAGCAGTCATAACCGTACGGGATACCATTTCTCCGGTCATTAGCTGTCCGGATCATTTGGTTTTTTCTTCCAGTCAGGATGGGGATTCGGACTGTGCTTACATTATTAGTGATGATCAACTCAATCCGATAATAGCGACCGATAACTGTAGTATTGAGTCGCTTACGCATAATTTACCTGATTCGCCCTCTGATACCTCTTTATTAGGAGGGATACTACCCATAGGAACTAATGAAATTGTCTGGACTATGGATGATGGTGAGGGACAAATATCTACCTGTTCAATACAGGTAACCATTCAGGATACGGATGCACCAGTTGCCATTTGTCGCGATTCTGTGCTGATACGTTTATCTAATCTCGGTAGTCTGAATCTTGATTTTGCCAAAATTGATGACGGTAGTTATGATAATTGCGCGATTACTTCGGCCTTACCTAGTAAGACAGAATTTGACTGTAATGATATTGGTTTTCATAATGTGGTTACTACGCTCCGTGATGCGGCAAATAATATGTCTTCCTGTACAACTCTGGTGGGCGTTATTTCTTCTGGGGCATGTGAGATGCCCGTTTTACGAAATAGTGCTGGCCCTGATATTTCTGATCCGTGTACCTGCCGGGGGGATGGTGCCTTTGATGAACAGGTTGTTATTGGACCAGGTAATCCAGGGCTACTATGGACCATCAAAGAGACAAGCCTTCTCGATCCGGTTACGCTACAACCTTATGCTACAGGTACACTGTTTCAGGAAATTGATCAAGGAAACGGACAAAGTATATATGTCCTACAAGGCGTACATCTAGATGGTGCCGGATACACGCTGACGGCAGAAAGCCCTTTCTACATAGAGGATTTATCCATTCAGAATATCTGTTATTATCCCCAGCCTGAAATTTTAGGTTTAGAAGATCCCATTTGTTTATTTACTAACCCTTTGGTATTGGAAGGTACAGGAGGGGTAGGTATAGATGGCGAAGGCACTTTTTTTGTGAATGGTCAAGAAAGGCAAATGTTTGATCCAATGGAATGGGGTATTGGGGCACACCAGATTGAATATACTTTCGATGCTGGTGATCCGTCGAATGAATATGAGCCTTTGGATGTTGCCTGTCCGGTAACTGTTTCTAAAGTAATTAATGTACTGGAAACACCCGAGTCTTTTGCGTGTAATGATATGATCACGATAACAGCTAATGCCGGCTGCGAGGTTCTTATTTTTCCGGAAATGATATTAAGCGGGAATTACCTCTGCTATGATGATTACGAGGTATTTATTTCATATGATGGCCGCTCTGTTCCCAACCCTGTACCGGCCGAATTTATTGGGTTGCGCCTGCGTATCTTGATTAGGCATAAACCCAGTGGGCGATTGTGTTTCGGAAATATTGAACTCATTGACCGGTTTGGTCCACGAATCGACTCCTGTGCATCAGATATACAGGACCGGTGTATTTGTTCTGACGTAAGTCAAATCTTGAATAATCAAGAAACAATTGATCCAGGAAGTCCAATCTATACTGGATTACCTGCCGTCGAAGATAACTGCTCAGGGACTGAGATCACATTTCAGGATCAATTGGTGGATGAAGGTACCTGCACCGGTGATGAGGTTACAGCTTATATCCGACGACGTTTCTTTGCAGAAGATAAATTCGGGAATGTGAGTAGCTGTGACCAGATTATTTACTTCACACGACCTGCTGATTTGTTTTTTCCAACCGATACCCTGATACGCGTGGATTGCAATGAGAATCCATTACCGGTAACACCCGGTGGGAATATTGCTCCGGAAGTATCTGGCGAACCTTATTACATAAATGGTTTTGGAGAACTGGTACCCATCCAGAATAACGGAGGTAACTGTGGGTTTGCAGCTATCTACAACGACCAGCGCATCAATATTTGCGAAGGGCAATATACTTTATTACGAGAGTGGAGGATTTTTGACTTCTGCACCAACACAACGGTGGAAGTAAAAACCCAACTCATAGAGGTGGGGGATTTTGACGCTCCAGAAGTGTCGTGTAAAGCGGTTGACCTGAACCAAGACGGACTGCCTGATCCTGTTCCGGTATATTCCACGGATTTTGATGATTGCTCGGCGACTATCGATATTCCTACACCTGATATTTTTGACTGTTCTTCGGTTACCGTGGAAACACAAGTGTTTTCATGGGTGCCACAAGACATTTTTGGTTTCCCAACTGGGGATACCCTATTTGAAGCATTAGATGAAGTTATCATTCAAAATGGAATAGCAAGTGAAGTGCCAGTGGGCACCCATTACTTTGTATTTCGGGTTCGTGATATTTGTGGAAATACCACCATGGATACCTGTATTTTTCAGGTGGAAGACCAAGTGTCACCAGTGGTTTTTTGTGATGATAATATAACGGTCACCTTAAATAATGAAGGTAAAGCCTTTGTCTTTCCAGGTGATATAGACGAGGGCAGTCGGGATAATTGTGATGATCAGGATATATCCTTGGCTATCAGACGTCTGGTATCAGCGGATTGTGGGGATGAAGGATATACCGAATGGGGTAATCTAATTGACCTTTCGTGTTGTGATGTGGGCCGATTGGTTACCACGGAGTTGCGGGTAACCGATAATAGCGGGAACGAAAATAACTGTGTGAGTCGGATTCGGGTTGAAGATAAGAATCGACCGCTATGCCTTCCTCCCGCGAGTGTCGAAGTGGATTGTAATAGTTTTGATCCTACTTTTGATCCATCTGTTCCTGCTGATCTACAGGCTCGTTTTGGAGCGCCATCCGTGCTGGATGCTTGTGGGGCATCCTGGGAGGAGTTTGCTCCTGTCGTTGATTTAGACGATTGTGGTTTTGGGCGTATTATACGTCAGTTCAACGCTACGGACCAAGCTGGGAATACATCCGAAGGTGCTTGTCAACAAATCATCACAGTAGGCGCTGTGCATCATTATAAGGTGCGTTTCCCTGCGGATGTATCTGCTGATTGTAGTGAGCCTGATGTAGAAGGTATTACGTTTGAGGAATTAGCTTGTGACCTCTTAGCTGTAAGTGTTCAAAATGATACGTTCCTTGCCGCTATTGATGGATGCTTTAAAGC
>JABSSK010000414.1 GCA_013214265.1 Saprospiraceae bacterium
ATGCTTTGTGCGAGTCCTGAACGTTTTTTGCGTAAGCGTAATGATGTATTGATTTCTCAACCTATCAAAGGTACCCGCTCAAGAGGATTAACACCACAAGAAGATGAAGCTTTAAAGCAAGATTTGATGAATAGCCAAAAGGATCGTTCAGAACACGTTATGATTGTGGATTTGGTCCGAAATGATTTAGCTCGATCAAGCTTAACGGGCTCCGTTCAAGTTTCTGAGCTCTATGGAATCTATTCTTTTGCGCAAGTGCATCAGATGATTTCAACCATACAAAGCAGGCTGCGTCCTGACATACCGTTGGTGGAAGCTATTCGAAATGCATTCCCCATGGGATCGATGACTGGAGCTCCGAAAATAAAAGCTATGGAACTCATTGATCAACTTGAATCAACTAAAAGGAGCATATACTCGGGCGCGATTGGATATATATCTCCTGAAGGTGATTTTGATTTTAATGTAGTAATTAGAACCCTTTTTCTAAGGCAAGACGTAGGCTATCTTTCTTTTTCGGTGGGTGGTGCTATCGTTTACGATTCAGACCCTGAACAGGAGTATCAGGAGTGCATGTGGAAGGCCAAGGCTATCCTAGAAACACTTGGTCAGCAGCCTTCTGATATTATTTACCAGGATAAGGGGTCCGTTACCCCTTAATCTGAAACCCAAATTTAGCCAGATCATCCCAAAAATGCGGGTATGACTTGACTACCACCTGAGGTTCTTCAATGGTCAACTCGCCTAGCATAGCGAGAGGTGCAAATGCCATAGCCATTCTGTGATCTTCATAGGTAGCGATAGCTGGTGCTCCCTCCCATTTCGCTTTTCCAGTAATGGCAAACCATTCTTTATCATCCAGATCATACGACATAGGTACCATGGCACAATCTAACTTTGCCAACTCCTGTTGTAAGGCTGCGATACGATCCGTTTCTTTTATACGTAGGGTTTCCAGTCCGGCAAATTCACCACGGACACCCAACCCGGCACAGACTACAGCTAAGGTTTGTGCTAAATCGGGGCATCGCAAGAAGTCATAACGAAAAGGCCTTGTATCTGGGACTGTGGTTCGTGTTAATAATACCCCCTGCTCATTAAAGGTGGTCTGTATCCCAAAATGTGTCATCTGATCCGCCAGTACCGCATCCCCTTGAACGCTATTTTGAAAGAGACCATCCAATTGAATATCTGGCTCAGGTGCAAGTGCAGCTATGGCGTAATAATAAGAAGCAGCGCTCCAGTCCGCTTCCACTATAAAATCTTTGGCTATATATTTCTGATGAGCCACTCGAATGGACTGGCCTTCCCAAATATGTTCTACCCCAAAATAGGCCATCAGATTTAAGGTCATTTCAATATACGGACGAGACACGATTTTACCTTCTAAATGAAGCGTTAGTCCATTGGGAAGGGTGGGTGCAATCATTAATAATGCAGAAATATACTGTGAACTCGTGTTGGCTTTAATCGACAGTTCTGCTGCATCTTTCCAGTTGGTAGGAGGTCCAATTTCGAGTGGAGGATAGCCCTCGCGCTCCATATATACTATGTTAGCACCTAAGGTACGCAGAGCGTCCACCAGAACACCAATTGGTCGTTGTTTCATACGCTCCGTACCCGTAAGAACTTGTGTATCTGGTTGTAACGATAAATAAGCGGTGAGAAAACGAAACGTAGTACCAGCAGGACCAGCGTCGAGAATATGCTCTTCAGATTTCAGTAGGGCATCGAGCAGTTGGGTATCATTTGCTTTTGCCAAGCGTTTGATCTCGAACTGTTGCCCACTCAAGGCACGAATCAGTAGTGCTCGGTTCGCAATGCTTTTAGAACCGGTTAGTGCAATGGTACCCGTTGCCTGTAATTCGGGCTTCTTAATGTGCAATGTATCCATTTCTTTTAGCTGGCAGCGATGCTGGTGTTACGAAAGAAACAGCGCTGCACTGATTTTGCTCCAAAGTAGCAAAATCAAACGATAACAAATGGATAGAGCATACCTTTAATCCACTAAATCACGGTACTGCTCCACAAAGTCATAGGCCGTTTTCTCTACTTGATCATCAAAATAAAGACCTTCCAGTAACGCTGAATCCTTTTCTTTGTTTTCAGGTTTTATATCTGAAACCATACCGCCAGCCTGCAAACCTTTTAGAACTTGATGAACAGCTGATGCATATTCTTCATGAACTTCAATAATAATTTTCATAATAATATACGATTAGTCCTTATTCTTCTTCTGGGTTGGTGTTTTTCTTTTTTGTTCTTCGATTCTGATTCTGAAAGCGCTTACGCTGTTCATCAGAATCTTCGTATGCTTCAATAATGGCTTTCACCAATCGATGTCTTACCACATCCTCTGATTTCAAGTTCACTACACGGATACCTTTTAACCCTTCAAGAATATCAATAGCTCTTCTCAGCCCCGATTTTTGATGGAAGGGCAGATCAATCTGAGACAAATCACCCGTAATAATACATTTTGCCGAAGGGCCTAATCGGGTCAAGAACATTTTCAGCTGGCTGGTTGAGCAGTTTTGTGCTTCATCCAAAATAATGAACGCATTGTCAAGAGTACGACCACGCATAAAAGCGAGAGGCGCAATTTCGATGGTTCGATTTTGCATGAAAAAATTTAATTTCTCGGCCGGTATCATATCATCGAGTGCATCATAAAGTGGTCGTAAATAGGGATCAACCTTTTCTTTCAGATCTCCTGGTAGAAACCCTAAACTCTCCCCTGCTTCAACTGCTGGCCTAGTGAGGATCATCTTCTTAACCATCCGGTTTTTTAAAGCCCTTACAGCCATAGCCACTGCGGTGTAGGTTTTACCGGTACCGGCAGGACCAATAGCAAAAACAATATCACTTTCTTCGGCAGCCTCCACCAACTTGCGCTGGTTGACTGTCTTTGCTTTGATGGGTTTTCCATCTCTACCATGAAGGATTGTTTTATTCACAGCAGCTTTACTTAACCGATTCTGGTACGGGTTACTACCTTCCACTATCTCCTCCACCATTTGGGACGTAAGCTCACTATGTTCTTTTAGAAGTCGCACCATAGTTTCGAACTTGTGCTTTGCTTTTTGCGTATACTTTTTTTCACCCGCCAACTTTAGGCTATTACCTCTTGAAGTAATAGTGATATCCGGGAAGGCCTTCCGAAGAACATTCAGATTCACATTTTTTTGTCCATATAATGCTACGGGATCAACGTCCTCTACCGTCAAAATAATTTCACTCAATATAACTTTAGTGTTTTGTACTACACAAAGCGCTATGAAAGCTTTATCTAGTATATTGTTATTATAACAGGCAAAAAATGAATTTTCTAACGCCCGAATCTTTGTAATAATACAAACAAAATTAAGATTTTAGCGGCTAAGAAAACAGGGAAGACCTTTAAATAAAAGATAACTTTATGCCCATCGTAACGCTCACCACCGATTATGGTACAGCTGATTATCAGATCGGTGCTTTAAAGGGAGCCCTCCTCTCCGCATACAACAATCTTAATCTTGTTGATATCAGCCATAACATAAGCCCTTTCAATATAGTTCAAGGTGCTTTTGTGTTTCGCCATGTTTGGCAAAGATTTCCGGTCCACACCATCCATTGCTTGACGATTAATGACTTACCCAATCATCCAGTTCCATTCATTGCACTCGAGAAGGATGAACATTACTTCCTAGGCCCCGATAATGGTCTGTTTCACCTTGTCTTTGGTAGTTTTCAGGGTAAGGTGTATCGCTTGCCTCTACCTAATGACAATGCGTTTCCACAACCTGCAATGCTATCCCAAGCTTGTGCACATCTGGCTGGAGGTCATCCTATCGATACTATAGGTGAACCCACGGAAGGCTTGGTTGAACGCATTTCCTTACAACCGGTCATTAGTAAGCATAGCATTAGAGGCAGCATCATCTTCACCGATCGGTTTGGAAATGCAATAACTAATATCTCCGAAACTTTATTCAATCAGGTTGCTGCTAACCGTAATTTTGCGCTCTATTTTCGGAGGTATGA
>JABSSK010000415.1 GCA_013214265.1 Saprospiraceae bacterium
GGTAAATACGGGTAAAGTATAGTCTTGCCAAGATTTTTCTACTAAATTGCGATCGCTTAACCCATCGGAACAGAGTAACAAAATTCCATCTTCTTCAAGAATCAATCTTTGGGAATTAGGGTGTAAAAACTCACCTTCTTTGGTTCCCAATGCCTGGGTTAGGGCGGCTGCATCAGTACGTTGCAGTGCTTGACGATAGGTATTACGGGTATGGCGAACTTCCCGTCCACTTACATCGTCATCGACTGTAAGTAGTTGGCAATAATTTGGAGTAATCCAGTAAGCACGGCTATCTCCGATATGGGTAATGTAGAGTTGATGAAGATGAGCAAGTCTATTTCATCGAAGTCAATCCTCGGATTCAGGTAGAGCATACCATTACAGAAGAAATTACAGGTATTGATTTAGTACGGTCTCAAATTCTGATTGCTCAGGGTCATCGACTGGATGACGATACCCTACGCATTGGTAGTCAGGATGATATTCGAATCTTTGGTTGTGCCATTCAATGTCGGGTAACTACCGAGGATCCAGCTTATGATTTTAAACCGGATTATGGTCGTATTATTGCCTATCGTTCAGCAAGTGGTATGGGCATTCGCCTCGATGCGGGAAGTGCGTATCCTGGTGCTAAGATATCTCCTTTCTTCGACAGCCTGCTAGTTAAGGTTACCGCTTGGGGTCGAACCCTTCCCGGTGCTGCCCAGCGTTTACATCGTGCTTTGCGCGAATTTCGTATTCGAGGGGTAAAGACTAATATTGGGTTTCTACTCAATCTGTTAATGGATGATACTTTCCGACAAGGAGAAGCTACCGTTGATTTTATTAAGCAACGGCCACAATTACTGGATCCTCCTGGATGGAGAGATAGAGGTACTAAGATGCTAAAGTATCTGGCGGAGGTGATTGTTAACCAAAATCCAGATGTCCAGAAACAAGACCCTAGCATGGTCTTTTTGCAACCGATCGTCCCTGAGGTTGACGCCCTAGCTGGTTTTCCGAAAGGGCAGAAAGATCGATTGCAGGAATTAGGTCGAGAAAAATTTATCGATTGGTTAAAAAAAGAAGAAAAGGTCCAATTTACTGACACGACCTTTCGGGATGCACACCAGTCTTTATTGGCTACACGTATGCGTACATTCGATATGATGAAAGTGGCCCGGCCTTTTGCCCAACAACATGGAGGTGATGTTTTTTCCATGGAAGTGTGGGGTGGTGCCACCTTTGATGTAGCCATGCGATTCCTAAAGGAAGATCCATGGAAACGCCTTGAGGAATTAAGAGCTGCTATGCCGAATGTATTGCTTCAGATGTTATTACGAGGATCCAATGCAGTAGGCTATGCTGCTTATCCGGATAATTTGATTGAGGCCTTTATTGAAGAAGCTGCCGAAACAGGAATCGACGTTTTTCGGATTTTCGATTCTCTCAACTGGGTGGAGGCCATGCGAACCAGTATTCGTACGGTTGTTAAGCGTACCAATGCGCTAGCTGAAGCCTGTATATGCTACACCGGAGATATTACGGATCCGACACGTGCCAAGTACAACTTACAATACTATCTGGATTTGGCACGACGCCTAGAGGATGAGGGGGCTCATATCCTGGCCATCAAGGATATGGCTGGCTTGCTCAAACCAGCCGCCGCAACTGAACTGATTGGTCAGTTGAAGCATACCATTGATTTGCCTATTCATCTGCACACCCACGATACCGCTTCTATCCAATCCGCAACGTACTTAAAAGCGATCGAAGCCGGAGTAGATATCGTTGATGTGGCGATCAGTTCATTGTCGGGATTAACATCCCAACCTAACTTCAATGCCCTCGCAGGAGTGCTGCAAGGCCACGAGCGGGGTCCCGATATCGATATCGCCTCTCTGAATGCATTTTCCACGTATTGGGAAGCTATCCGAAGGTACTATTATCCGTTTGAGACTGAACTACGCTCTGGTACAGCCGAGGTTTATCAACACGAAATTCCCGGCGGACAATATTCTAATTTACGACCCCAGGCTCGTGGCCTCGGGCTGGAGGACAAGTTCGAAGTCATTAAAGAAAATTACAAAATAGCAAATGATTTATTCGGTGATATCATCAAAGTGACACCCTCTTCCAAGGTAGTGGGTGATATGGCTATGTTTATGACTTCGAATGGATTGTCCAAAGAAGATGTTCTGGAGCGAGGGCATACACTTGATTTCCCCGACTCTGTCAAAGCTTTGATGCGTGGGGATCTTGGGCAGCCTATGGGCGGATTCCCGGAGCCTATTCAGAAAATGATTCTTAAAGAAGAAAAACCATATACCGAAAGGCCGAATGCTCATATGGCTCCCGTTGATTTTGCAAAAGAGATTGCAGCCTTTAAGCAGTCTTTCCGTAATGATCTGGAGCGTAGGGACTACCTTTCTTACGCACTATATCCTAAAGTGTACGAAGACTTTTAAAACCATTTTGAGCAATATGGGGCAGTGCGTTATTTGCCTACTCCCGCCTTTTTCTTTGGGCTGGCCGCCAACGAAGAAATTATTGTTAGCCTAGCTAAGGGTAAAAATGTACTGGTAAAATACCTAAACAAAACAGTACCCGACGATAATGGTACTTGTCTTGTGTTTTTTGAATTGAACGGACAAACGCGCTCCGTACAGATTCTGGATCGCAATATTCAGGTCGAACGGATAGTCCATCGTAAAGCCATAGGTGACCATGAGGTGGGGTCTCCATTGCAAGGTAGTATTTCCAAAATATTAGTCAAGGAAGGGGAGCAGATTAAAGCAAATGCACCCCTCTTTATTATTGAAGCTATGAAAATGGAAAGTACTATAACTGCACCTATGGATGGTACCGTGAAGGCTATACACCTGCCACCGAAGACTATGGTGGAACAGGACGATCTTATCATCGAGATTACTTCAGAATAAGACGTTACAAGCATACCAATGGCAATACGTAATAGCACGGACAGGAAACGTATTATAGCAAGGTGCTCCCTGAGGTATTGGCCGTGATAATGTACATCAAATTGGAACGGCAAATTAGTTTGGCTATGGCCATTAATCATTTATCGTAGGGTCAACCTTGGAGGTCTAAAAGCCTTGTGAGATGAAGGTTTTAGCGTTTTTTTTGCAAAAAAGCACACCGAAAAGTAGCAAAATAACAATATTTTGCAAACTACCTTATTTTCAACTGATCCATACTACAGCGTGCGCTACCAAAGATTTCAACAATCGGAGCTAGGTCGGCTACGTGCCAGTCTACCCATTAGGGCATTAGCTAAAGAATTACCTGCTTTATCAAAAGAAGCGCGCAAACAATCTTGGTTTGATAATGAAGGTAAGATCGCCTTACAATTTTTAAAGCCTCATCTAGGATTGAGTGATGCAGCTCTTTTGGAGCGTATCAATACAAATTGGGCTTTACAATTCTTTTGTGGGATACAACTAAAGGAAAATGAACAAATCAGAGATAAAAACTTGATTTGGCAAACGAGGACTCATGTAGCTAAGCAGCTTGATATTTCGACTTTTCAGCAGCTATTAATCAATCATTGGCGACCTTACCTTAAGGATACACAAACGGGCTTTAGTGATGCGACTTGCTATGAGAGTTATATCAAATTTCCCACAGATGTAGGTCTATTGTGGGATAGCGTGGAGTGGTTATATACAAAATTAATAAGCTGGAGCAAAGCCCTAGGCCAAGCTCGGCCACGCAACAAATACCTAAAGTATAAACGTCGACATTTCCAATATGCCCGATTGCGCCGCAAAACTTATAAGAAGAGAAGAAAAATGTGTAAGGGCTTGATAGGCTTGTGTGATAAATTACTTGGGCAGCTAGATAGGCTTCTTATACTTTGGCTAGAACAGTGTGAATTCAACAAAGGCCTAGCTAAATTAGTGAGTGCTAAGGATTTAAAAAAGTATCAACTTATAGGAAAGCTCTATGAACAGCAACGCTTTCATTATGAGCAGCCTCAAGAATCGGTGGCTCAACGTATTGTAAGTATAGGGAAGCCTTAT
>JABSSK010000416.1 GCA_013214265.1 Saprospiraceae bacterium
CATGAAGTTCGTACCCCGCTTACACTCGTCAGTGGACCTATCGACCATTTTATCGAAACCTATGCCAAATCATTACCCCAAAATCAAATATCATGGCTACATAAAGCCAGCCAGAATAGCCACCGCCTCAATCGCATGGTCAAGGAAATTTTTGACCTCTCCAAGCTCGAAGACCAAAAACTGGAAACGGATCTCAAACCCCTCAACATTAGAAATGCCATCAACCAAAACGTTGCTTTCTTTGACTCCGCCGCCCACCTCAAGGCACAGCAACTCTCCGTGTCCATCGGGGACGAACTGCCTGAGGTCGTAATGATGGACCGCGAAAAACTGGAAACCATCCTCAATAACCTCATCTCCAATGCCCTCAAATTCACCCCCTTCCAGGGTTCCGTTACGGTAACTGCCAGCTGGCAGAATAATATGCTAAGCATCCTCGTATCCGATACCGGAAGAGGTATCTCTGCTGATGATTTGCCACACATCTTTGAACGCTACTTCCAAACCAATAATACCAATATGCCCTTGGAAGGTGGCGCCGGTATTGGACTGGCACTTAGCCGCGAACTAGCACAACTCATGAAAGGCGATCTGACCGCCGAATCAACACAACCAAATGGGTCTGTTTTTTCCCTCACCCTACCCGCAATTCCAACTAAAGCCGATCCCGTCCAGTACCCAACACCACCAACCAAAGCTGATACCTCAGCAATAACCAGCCAAACCAGCGTGAATAACCTCACCACGCAGACAAACGCAACCATCCTGCTGGTCGAGGACAACCTCGATATGCAAGCCTATATCCACGAACTGCTACAAGACCAATACGCCATCTTTACAGCAACCAATGGCGAACATGCACTCCACCTGCTCGAAAAAATGGATCAACTGCCGGATGCCATTATCTCTGATCTCATGATGCCCGGTATGGACGGCTTTACCCTACTCAATCACCTCAAAAAAGACGATCGATACGCATGGATTCCTACCGTTATGCTCACCGCAAGAAGTGATGCACGTGATAAATTACAAGCCCTCACCATTGGAGTCGACGATTACATCACCAAACCTTTTTCCGCTCATGAGCTACGAATCAGAATCAATAACCTCATCACAAAACGAAAGGAAGCACTGAAATATAACTCCAGCTCCGCTAACAATCCCGAACAGCAAAATGAACAGCTTAAACCACCATCAGCTAGAGACCTCAAGTGGCTACAAAGCGCAGAGCAGGCACTCCTCAGTGCGATCGACCAACCCAATTTCACCAATTCCGATCTGGCCAAAGAACTTGCCCTCAGCGAACGACAGGTCGCTAGAAAAATAAAGCAAATTACCGGACTTTCTCCCAAAAAATACTTTCGTGAAATCCGACTGCAGTATGCTCGCGAAATGCTAGAAAAAGGAGAAGTTGCTACGGTAAATGAAGCCGCTTTCGCCGTCGGGTTTGATACACCTAGCTATTTTAGTCGCTTATTTGAAGAACGTTTCGGACGACGCCCATCCGATTTCCTCTAAAGTGTCCGTCTCACTAGACTATCTATTGGTTTTGCCGGGGTTCAACCCCGCAAAACCAGCCTACTATTTTCTTATAACAAAAATCCAGCCAAACCCAGGTTACATCGAGCATTATATGTACTTAATTACACTAAGCTAGATCCTAAAACTTTCCCTCACCAAAGAAAAATCAATTGGATTTACCTAGCGCTTTTTTGTATTCGGTACATAAAATATACGTATCTCTTCCCTGACTGATTTCGCCACTAGCTGAATAAACCACCACCATTATCATCACGGTATACGCCCATACCCTCCAAAATGTCCGTTTTGTCCATAAAAATGTCAAGTTTGTTCAATCGTCATCAGTAAAATCAGTCTACTATTGTTGGGTACCAAAAACCCAAGATAATCCCAACTGAAAGATGCAAGCAGTATATTTATTAATGGCGTATTATTGAATCCAATTGTACAATAAGCTCAGATTTACAGAAAGCTTAGGATTCAGTAAACGCCATTTTTATCACGTCCTAGGTCGCTTACACCTTTTGTATCCTTTGCGTCAGCGTTGGCTTTTCATTAACAACTCGAAACGTTCAGATTCAAAATGATAAGCTGCCCCAACAAAATCAAATCGCTCGCCAACAATGAAACGCGACCCTTTCTATGAGCCTGCTCGTATTATTTATCCTTGTAGCCGCTTTCGCTGTCGGGTTTGATACACCTAGCTATTTTAGTCGCTTATTTGAAGAACGCTTTGGGCGAAAGCCATCCGATTTCCTCTAAAATGTCCGTTTCACTGGATATTTTGTCGGTTTTGCCGGGGTTCAATCCCGCAAAACTAGCCTACTATTGTCTTATAACGAAAATCCAGCCAAACCCCAGTTACATCGAGCAGTATATGTGCTTAATTGCGCTAAGCTAGATCCTAAAACTTTCCCTCATCAAAGAAAGATCAATTGGATTTACCTAGCGCTTTTTTGTATTCAGTATATGAAAAATATACGTATCTCTTCCCTGACTGATTTTGCCACTAGCTGAATAAATTACCATCACTACATACGCCTTATCCCTCAGTCTTTACCCGCTCATTCCTGATACCTAACTAATACCCAAAGAGATCAATACTGCTCTCCCAACCATCCTTCCCAGTTTTACCTTATCGCAATGAAGCCACAACGCGCAAATTATCAATCCGTTATCATGAAAAAACAAATGCGTGATTAACTACAATAAAAACCTTTTTTTGCCGACCTTATCCCTTAAAGTTTAATCACAGCGCATTATGAATATCCTACCAGCCGTACGTCCGATCTTATTCCTATCTGTATTACTAATTTTTGGAATCAATGCTCAGGCCCAACGCACTGATCTAAAAGATGCCGTATCCATGGCAAAAACGAAAAACAAACAAGGTGAGCGATCGCGCGCATATCAGCTCTTAGATTCCATTTTCCGTGTTCCAGAAGTTGCTCAAGACAACTCCTTCGGAGAAGCAAAGTGGCTATACGGAATGCTATTATCAATTGATGCCAAATTCCAAGCGTCCATCGACACCTTCAGTCAACTCTACCAATGGGCCCAGAACCGAAACGATACCGCCTATATGAGCGATGCCTTAATTGAAACAGGATTTTGTTATTTAGAATTAAACAACCTTGATTCAGCTTTATGGTATGGCCAACGTGCCCTTCGTTTATTAAAAGGATCGAAGCTTAGAGGTAGGCTACAAACAAGTTTATTGACCTTAGCTGATATACACATCAAGCGATATGACTTTTACAGTGCCACAGAAATGATATTAGAAATTATTCAAATCGCTGAGAAGGAGGAGAACCTCGAAAGCTTAACCGATGGATATGACCGGCTGGGCCGAATTTATACCCAACAAAAAGCACTATTAAAGGCAGATAGTACCTATCAAATCGGACTCCACTACGCTCGTAAACAAAAGAACCGACGGCAAATCGTGCCTATTTTAAATAGCTACGGTATTCTCAAAAAAGAACGCGGACAATATGATCAGGCCGCAGTCATGTATGAAGAAGCTTATCAAATCGCCGATTCCCTGGGTTACATAACACCCAAAATATCGATTAGTTGTAATCAGGTTAGCCTCGCTTACGAGCAAGGCAAGTATCAGGATGCTGCCTTTTATCTCCAACGTTCTAGGAACTTATTACAAACTATTCCATCGCCATTATCCCGACAACTAAATGAAATACAATTATTAGGTGCCAAGCTGGTATACCAAGCTGGTAACTTCCGCCAAGCCCTGGACTCCGTCAATGTAGCCTTGCGTAATTCTCGCGAAATTGATGAAACCGATAAATATCTGGATGGACTAAAAACTAAAGTTGACATCCTCAAGGGAATGGGCCAATACCGAGGGGCACTTACTCTTTTTGAAGAGTATACCATCCTCAAGGATAGCCTCAAAGCGGATAAAACAACCCTTCAGATTGCGCAACTGGAAGCATCTTTCCTCAAAGAAAAACAAGCACGGCAAATTCAGGAACAAG
>JABSSK010000417.1:0-2032 GCA_013214265.1 Saprospiraceae bacterium
CTTGTCACAGTATACATAACATCCAATTCGGTACTGTAGTAGTTTCCTAAAAAAATATTCAATTGATCACTGGTATAGTCCGGAGGCGTAATCCTCGGATAGGAACGATCATTAACACGCATCTTCTGCGTAAGGTTCTCTTCTAGTAACATGAGCGTGATCAGGTTGCTATCATCTTCTTCCATTTTGAAACTATTACCAGATACTTTCTCTAAGCGAGTGGATCTGTTGTCCCAGGATCGTGTCAGGATCATTTCTTCTCCCTTTTGTTCAATTTTGATATTGTATCCAGGGTTTATCTGATATAACCCTGCAATCTGCGCAGGCGTAAAAATTTGTGCCGGTGGTTCAATAACAGGACGCTGCGGCTTGGTTTCTGTTTCTGTTTCGGGTTCGCTCAACGATATCCTTTCCTGTAGAACAATATCCGCAACCTGGTAGGCCATCTGAGTCGGATTGGCATCGGCTCGGTTAGCAAATATGGCAATCGTTACTTTCTCTTCGGGGAAGCGCATCAGTTCTGCTCGGAAACCAACAAATGATCCACCATGATTAATATTTTTCAGCCCTTTGTAGGTCTCCAGGAAAAGCCCACCGGCATAGTCCAATTCCGTTCCGTCATTGAGTTGACCACGCTCGGTCATTTTAGCCCAAAAAGAATCAGACAAGACTTCTCGATTATAATAGGCATCATCCCATTTTTTGATATCCTCAATAGATGTGAAAATGCCTCCATCACCAATCATATTCAGTTTGGTCATACTAATCACAAAATGATCTACCCCTCTGGGAGCATAACCGGATGCGCGACGTTTTACAATCTGTTGGTGGTCATTGTGAAAATGAGTGTTCACCATACCCAGAGGAGCAAACAAAAATTCATGAGCAAAATCAGCCATATTTTTTCCACTGACCTGCTCAACAATTTGTCCGAGTAGCCAATACCCAGAATTGGAATACAAAAAATCATCTCCAGGGGCAAAATTCAGAGACTGCTGCTTTTCTGTCCAACCCATCAGGTCCTTATCGGTGTAGTGCGCATCATTTGACAAACCTTTCAGATAAGCTATCCGTAGGTAGTCGCGCAGCCCACTGGTATGGTGAAGCAAGTGGCGGATTTTTATACTCTTTCTCTGGTCAGGTTGAAACTTGGGAAAATAAGTACCTAGGGTATCATCCAGGTTTAATTTTCCCTGTTCGGCCAATAAAATGATACAGGCTGCCGTGAATTGCTTGGAGGTTGACCCTATTCGGAAAACGGATTGCGCATCATTCGGAATGTCATATTCCATATTCGCGAGTCCATAACCGCGGGCATAAGCTGTTTCGCCATCGACAAAAACCCCCAAAGCACATCCAGGTGTCTGGGCAGTATCCCACTGCGCAAAAATCTGGTCAATAGCATTGGTGTCAATGGTTTGTGCAAGCATAGAATAAACGGGTAAAAGAAACAAGAATAGGATGTGTTTTTTCATCATAAGGCGTCGTCTATTTGTTTTAGTACAGTGTTACGCACTGCAGACAGTGACTATGGACTACTACTGGTTTGTGCGCTGAATATATCTGGGATTCTCAAGGGTAGCTTTCCATTGCGTGGTTACGAATGGACTAACCTGTATCCTGGAATCAACTTGCTGGAAAGTAGGATTGTTGATCCACATGGGTTGTGCGGGCCAGTTAGCATTGATGTAACTGAATGCTTTAATAATATCCTGATTGTCCTCGATCGTTTGGAAAAAGGGTTCAAACCAATTCGACCAAACGCGCTTAGCTACCTGTTCATCGGTTAAGTCCGCATTAAAATATAGGTTACCTGATTGCTGAACGGGTGTAGCTTCCGCAATAAAGACGGGCTTTTTGTGGCGGCGGGCAAAAATAAGCATCTCCTCATCCGGACTACCGAAATACGAATAGCCTACCCAGTCGACCAAATCATCACCTGGATACCACTTTTCCAATGTTTTTTGATCTGTACCCGTCCCTTTTGATTGCCAAACAAAGGCGACATTATCAACTTCCATTTCCTGAAAAA
>JABSSK010000417.1:2042-4009 GCA_013214265.1 Saprospiraceae bacterium
AGATAATCTTTACGGGAATAATGGTTCCATTCCCAGCCATCAAATTCATAGCCGATCCGTAAAAACACCTTTCGCTGAGTCTGTTTGATCCAAGTGGCCAAGTCGCGAATTAGTTGGTCCCGCGCACCACTTGCTACTTGCTTCTCATGATCAACCATAGACAACCCAATTGAAATCATCACATTATTGAATTTGTCGTCTTGTAAATAGAAAAAGGCACCCATATCGCCAGCACCCCAGTTGGCTTTTTCCCGTAATCCGTCATTACCTTTGTTGATATAACCATATGAGTTCTGCCCCGGTGACCAACTGGTATAAGTGGTTATTCCTGCTGGTGTGGGAAAGAAATCACAATAACCATCTGTGTAGTCGTCTAGACCTCCGATCGCCCCCAGATCCTGACCTATAAATACCAGGCATTTTCCCATAGGAGGTTCAAACTTTGCCGCTTTTGAGCCCTGAGTAAACTGTCCAGTACATACTACAGGTCGCATAATACAGTACATCAAAAGAAAACCTACAATTCTAAAACTCATACATAAACATTTTAGTGTGATATTGAAGTTATTAACTGATCACGCATACTTCTGGCGATCAGATGATTACTATCCATTTGTACCACTCGGTCCAATATGGTTTTGCCTTCGTCTAATTTTTGCTGATGAATCAAAATCTGTGCTTCAAGTACAAGTGGGCTGAGGTGGGTTGGATCGGGGGCAGCTTCTAGTAAGGTTAACCAAAGGTTCTTAGCTTCATTCAGTTGATCCAGTTCGAGGTGCAGAAAAGCTGCAAATCTAATATAAAATCCAAGCTTTTTTTGTGCTGATGTTGACCAGGCTTGCAGCGTATCCAAAGCAGCTTGTGGCCCATGATTGTGGTGAATGACCTCCAGATATTCCGCTTTGAAGTAATTGTCGATAGGGTATTTGCGTGCAAAAGCACCCAAGTGGGTTTCTGCTGTCCGGAATCGCATTTCCATAAAATTGGAATCATTACGAATGCCAAAATCACGATTAATAGCTGCCTGATGACTTTGTATATTCACTTCTAAAAGAAGCCGTTCATCTGGATCCGCTTCATCTAATCGGCTCGTAAGTTGGTGGAGGATAGTCTGCCTTTCCTGAGTGTTTTGTGTGATGCGACCAATCATACTCATTCCTAATAGCCAATCAGGATCAAAGGTAACCGCCTTTCGGAAAGCAGCTTCGGATTCAGTCCAACGGCCATAGTCCATTATTTCTTGCCAACCGATTTGAAAATAGTAGCGAGCCGAATCACTAGAGGTACCATAGTTATATTGTAAAACTGAGGTTGAGGTTTGGTTATTTCTGCAGTGGGAGCCGCCGACAAACATTATGAGTAATAAAATCCAACTATATGTTGTTGGTAAGGCTGCATATCGAAGCATGTACAAATATGGTTTTAGAAGGTGCTATCTTTAAATCTGGTTCCCTCAGATTAACTAGGCAACTGTCATAAAATATTTAATATCCTTTGGTCATGAGGTTGCATTCCATTTTGCTGTGGAACCGATTACTGATAACCAATTTCCGGAGTCAGTGCGACTTTGCTTTTTACGAATGTACCATTGCCGAAGGCTACTTCATTTCCTTTGTGATCCGCTAAAGTACTTTCACCAATATAAATATTACGCGAGGTGAAGCGTGCGCTTCCTGTCGCTGTTAGTATTCCTTTTTGTACCGGTCGAAGAAAATTGATCTGAAAAGAAGATGTAAGGACAAAATAATCCTCAACTAAAGAATTTACGGCAAAGAAGGCCGCGTCGTCCAGGAGCTTAAAATAAACTGATCCGTGAATGGCATTCAGCTTATGAAAATATTTTTGTGCTACCTCGAGTGAAATAGTAGCTTTCCCTTCTTCAATTTGACAGGTAGTAGTGTCAAAAACCTGAGTTTTGATATTGTCATCCAGGTAGATGTACTTGAGCTTTGAGAAGTGTGATTGAT
>JABSSK010000418.1 GCA_013214265.1 Saprospiraceae bacterium
CGCCGTGGTTGAATTAAGTCCCACAGATTACCATACATATCACTAAATACCAATACTTTCCCGAAGGGCTCTTCCACCGGATCGCGTACTATATTCACTTGATGCTTGCGTAAATGCTGATAATCTGCATCAAGATTGTCCGTATGTAAAAAAAGAAAGACACGTCCGCCAGCTTGATTTCCAATGAATTTTTTCTGCTCTTCATTTTTTGCCTTTGCCAGTAAAATTTGGCAACTCCCTTCTTGTCGAGGTCGAACAACTACCCACCTTTTTTCAGGGGTTAAAGGTGTATCCTCAATGAGCTCAAAAGAAAGTACCTTCGTGTAGTACGCAATGGCTTTATCGTAGTCATCCACAACTAGAGCCATTTGAAAAAACTTATGATGCATTATAAATGAATATCTCTATCAGATAATTTAGTCAGCCTCTAACCCCGCAGAATACGTTGTAATGCAGTAAATTCAGATTCAGACAGTTCCCTGCATGACCCCACAGGCATTTTTCCTAGGTGAATATTCATGATGCGAATACGTTTCAAAGTCCGTACCTCATATCCTAAAAATTCACACATCCGTCGAATTTGCCGATTTAACCCTTGAGTAAGAATAATACGAAACCTAAATTTCCCCATAGGAATAACCTTACACTTCTTGGTGCGGGTGCCTAGTATTGGCAAACCATTTTGCATTCGTTCCACAAAGCGTTCCGAGATGGGCTGGTCAACCGTTACAATGTATTCCTTTTCATGCTCATTCTCCTCCCGAAGAATCTGATTAACAATATCCCCATCATTAGTTAATAAAATCAGTCCTGTTGAAGCTTTATCTAATCGTCCGATAGGAAAAACTCGCTCCGGGTACGAAATATAATCTATGATGTTATCCGGATCCCTAAGATCTGTTGTCGAGGTAATACCGGCCGGCTTATGAAGTGCTAAATAAACAGACTTGGGTTTTGGCTTTAGCGGCTTATTATCTAGAAGAACCAAGTCACCTTCCGAAACACGATTACCTTTCTTAGCCACCACGCCGTTCAGCTTTACCCGTCCTGCGTCTATCATGCGATCAGCTTCCCGGCGCGAGCAAATCCCAGTGCTACTTATATATTTATTCAGGCTGATGGAATTGTCCTCCATTCCCTTTTGTTCTATTTTTTATAAAAATTATAACCAACCACAAAATAGACATACTATCCCATATCATCATAAATAGCCACTGGCCGTTCTTTTACACCTAACACAAAGGATGATAATGGTCATCCTAATACACCCAATACAAGTCAGGTAACATAAAAAATCCATGATTGTCGAAGGGGTTTCCAAATCACAGAATAAACCAATCTTACAGCTTATAATCAGGATAGACGTTTGAGCACTTTTAAGAATGCCTCAGACTCATTTTTTACCATTGTTTGAAGTACTAAAAACACCGCGACCAGAAACAATGGCCCTGATAAATAGGGCATGATCCCTTCGTTAGTTCCTTCTAGGTAGCCCATAAAAGATAAAATAGACCCCACCAACAGGAAAACAGTAGTAAAAATCAATACACTCCATGTTCTTTTACGTAGATGTACTATGGCTTCAACTCTGGTGCCACTGCCCGTAGGAATAAGCTGGCCCGATATAATAGGTGTAACTATATTTCGACCTCTAACAATTCGGCATAATCTGAACTGATCATCATTAATCTGGCCCTGATACCTGCGATAATCTGAACCGGAAAATATCCCCCCTCTAATTGATTTGGCTGCGTCCACCCGTGGCTCCAATCGTGCAACCAATTCTTCCACCGAACAGGGTGTATCACAAGAGATATTCCTAGAGAGTCTCGAAAATAAAGCCATAAAAATATATGCATTGTCCTTGCCCCAAGTTACCAAAATAAATTAGGTCTATTCCGTATCCAAGACCATTACACCTATACTTTTCTGCTTACCTAAAAGTTAATCCCCAATCTCTCTGTCACGCATCCGCATCACATCGATTAAAAAACGCTATTCATTGCAGGTCTCACAGCCATCAACCCTTTTAATATACTACCTAGCCCAAGTATCGACAACCATCAAAGGCCCTAAATTCAGGGAATAATTATTTAACGCATTATAATTACTTGTCCTTTCACCTACCTTTGTTTTATGTGAATATAGCTTTTAAAGGTAGCTCATTTCATGATTTGAAATATAAATCCCTATCATGCTGGAGTGCTATTCATTTTGAATTTTCTGATTTTCATAAAGTAACCTTAGCAGATAATGCCCGAAAAAACTGACGTGCCAAGATCCTCCGAAGAACATATCGATGCATTACCCGAATCCCTCCGAAAGATTGCCCTGACCCTCCAGCAAAAAAGTAACTTAAAGCCTGGAGATATGAGAAAGCTTATCCTAGCTGCTGGTGTTACCCTAGATGATATTTTGCCATGGGCAGATTTTAATCACTCCGCGGCGGATTGCTATGGGCGGAAAATGGTATATGAGGGTACGCATTTTGAAATCATGGTTATGTCGTGGAAGCCAGAAGATTTTAGTGCTATTCATGATCACGGTTATACACAATGGGGATGTGTCCAAGTATTTGGTCCTGCAGAACATGCTATATTCAGATACGCACATGGCCAAATATCAACTTTAGCTCGCTGGCAAATGAAACCCGGTGAAGTCATCGGTGTTCATCATGACCTCATCCATCAAATGGGAAATAACACCGACCACCCCTTTTTAAGTCTACACATATATGGTGAATCAGAAAATCAACAATCTATTACTGGCGATGCGCGTGTATTTGATATTGAAAACACCACTATCCAAAGAGTTGATGGAGGTGTATTTTTTGAATTACCTCCATACCGAATCAAATCGATTGCACCCTCCTTACCTGCTGATTTTCCAACCCAACTCCGTTATCTAATCGAATTAGCCAAACGGCTCCATAAAAGAATTATGAGTGGTGAAACGCAGCTCGAAAATCGACACAGAACAATAATAAATTGGATTAATTCACCCCAACAACAAAGTACTTTTCTCGAGTTTATAAGGTTAATCACCGACAAAAATGGCCATAACTCAAATAGTACCGCATGGAAGGTGCTACGGTGGGAACTTAAAGTAGCTGCCTCATTTCAACATAAAGTTTCCCCCGTCGACTATTTTGACCAGTATGCTGAATTATATGATGCGGTCATAGGAAAGCCTTGCCTGAAAGAATTTATCCATCATTATCTGAATTATGTTCACCAAAATGTATCCCCTTGGCATACTGCAGGTAACATACTATCCCTTGGTGTAGGTACCGGTCTAACTGAAGAACACCTTATCGATAAATTTGGGGTTTCGCCGCAAAGAATATACGGTATAGATATATCCGAGGCAATGGTAGAAGTCGCTCAGCAACGTGTAGCTGCCGATGTAGGTAATATCTTGGAACTCGACCCTGAGATGGGTATGTGGGACACCATTTATAGTGGTCTTAATGTATTTCATTATTTACCCTACCATCAATTAGAATCCGCCATTCAGAAAACATCATCCGTCTTACATTCAGGCGGATTTTTCATTGGTGACTTTATTACCCCTGATCATATTCGGTGGTACCCACACATTCTAGTCTCTGATGATGAGAATACGATATCTCTAAGGCAGCCCCAACTTGTAGAAGAGGAGGGAATCGTTTTTCAAGAGAGTGATATTATTAATGTTCAATACCGGAGCAACCACTTCCACGTTCACTACGCAGGT
>JABSSK010000419.1 GCA_013214265.1 Saprospiraceae bacterium
GAATGAAAATATCTTTAGTATCCTGTGTTCATCCCTAAGATGAAGATAATGTCTGGTCGTTCGTATGACTAGATTTGGCACTCGCCCGTCGGGTCTTACCACTATTTGAGAGAGTCGTAGCAGATGCTTGGTCAGGAACCGATTGTAAGTTTTTTTCTTTTTTTCGGTGCAACCATTTTTGGGTAAAACTTCCCTGAGGGTCGTAACGTTGGGCCTGAGCATTGACACTTAAGCAACGGTCATCGCGCAATTCCGAACCCACACCCGCCATCTGATTCCAATTACTCCAATTACTCGTTACATCGTAATCAATAAGTATATGTTCGAAATAGGAAGCACCCAATACCCAAGAGATTCCCAGATCATTAATTAGATAAGACGCTACATTTTGCCGCAGCCGATTAGGTAAAAAGCCTGTTCTTTTCAACTGCATCATCGCAGCATCAATGAAAGGTACCCCCGTTTCTCCGTTCACCCACTTCAGGAATACATCGGTATCCCATTTCCCTTTCATCTCCTGATTTCCAGAAATACCCGTTACATCAAAAATCACTTCTCCGTGCTTCTTCGCCATAAAGCGGTGAAAATCACGAAGCAGCAGCGCTTGAATAAACGCTTTTACACACTTAACATTACCAGTCTTTTGCTCGTAAGCTTTGAGCTCCTGATAAAGCCATTTAGGGGATAAACACCCCTGAGCCAACCATGGAGATATCATGCTGGACATATTATCCCCTTGTATGCCCTGAGCTGTTTTGGGGTATTTTGGGAAAGCACCTGATTCCCATAAGAAATATTGCAAACGATTTAAAGCAGCTCGTTCACCTCCCATAAAACGGAGTTCATCTGTATTGGCCTCCAAATCGGAGTAGCCAAAGTCAAGCATCGTTGGTATCTCCCCTTCTTCAATATCAACCGTAAGCTGTGCCAAATTTTTGGTTGGCTCAGGTAAGGGACTACGAACAGAAACGTAACGTTCTGTTTCTTTACGATACTGTGCAAAACTATCCGGAACATGCTGAATAGGGAACGGTAAATCAGCAGTGTGGTATAACATTTTTCCCCGCGAGTAGCGCATCTCCTGACCAATACCCCAAAGTCTCTTTTCTAGCACATCCTGAATTTCAACCTCGATGGGTGTACGTTCTCGGTTACAGAATATCCAACTTGACTTAGCCTGCTCCGCAATAGAAAAAAGAATGTCTTCAGTTCTCCCCATCCGTACAATCAATTTCCCTCCTAGACCGTGCAAACGCTTGCGCAATTCAGATACACTCTCCAGAATGAAACGTAACCGATGTGGTCCTGTGCGGGGAAAGCCTGTTATCGTTGCTTCCTGAAAAAGCCGATCATCAAAAACAAACACCGGAATAACCTCTAATGCACTGTTAATAGCTTCAGAAAGGGCTACGTTATCATGTAACCTTAAGTCTTGACGAAACCAAACAATCGCACGTCTCTTCGTTATCATAGTGCTTTTTTTTAACTGTCGAAATTCAAATGTACGGCTTTCTGTATTTCCAATTATTTCTGAAAATGAAACAACGTTCCTCCCTTTTAGTTTTTACTTTATTTAAAAAGAACACAAAGTATTTTCGCTTTTCATGGAACTTATTCCAACCCAATATTCTTTATGTCTCGAAGAATAATGAAAATGGAAATAGACATCATCGCACAGGAAATAACATTTCAAACCGCCCGCGCCGGCGGCAGTGGAGGTCAGCACGTGAATAAAGTCGAGACTAAAGTGACTTTGCGCTTTAATATTGACGCAAGTCAAGGGCTGAGCCCAACCGAAAAAAAGCGTCTACACACCTATTGGCGTAACCGAATAAATAAAGACGGTGATCTGGTGCTCGACGAACAGGGGTCTCGCTCACAAATCCGCAATAAAAAAGCAGTTCGCGTACGCTTTTTTTGTCTTTTGGAAAAAGCATTACAAAAACCCAAAAAACGCAAAGGCGCTCCCCTCCTAAGCGCAAATCCTCAAAAGCGAATGCAAAGCAAAAAACACATTAGCGAAAAGAAAGCCCTTCGCAAAAAAATACGACCGCAAGATCTGTAATCCATAAGCATTGTGCAGCTTTTGTCTATTTTTGACCACACCAACAGAAAAAAAGTTTAGATGAAATCCATTCTGCTTGCTTTGTACCTCTTGCTCCTTTGTAATTTGGTTCAGAGCCAAGACAAACCTGCTTATCAGATTTTTGACAAATCCGGACAACCAACCACATTTGAAGCTATGCAGTCGGCAGCTCAGCAAGTAGATTATGTCTTCTTCGGGGAGCTTCACAATAATCCCATTGCACATTGGCTGCAATTGGAGCTGACACAAGCCTTGCTTAACAGCCGCGACAACCAAATCATTCTAGGTTTTGAAATGCTGGAATCTGATAATCAATTGCTTATTGACGAATACCTTCTAGATTTGATTTCTAAAGCTAGCTTCGAAGACGAGGCCCGCCTTTGGAACAACTAACAGACCGACTACAAGCCATTACTCGAGTTGGCTAGGGCCAATAACTTGTATGTAGTAGCTAGAAATATTCCTAGACGTTATGCTAATCTCGTTTTCCGCCAAGGCCTCGATTATCTGGAAAAGCTTCCCGCTAGAGCCCACGCTTTTATGGCTCCTTTACCCATTCCGGTCGATTTAACACAGCCAGCCTATACCCAAATGATGGATATGATGGGTGGTCACGGAACGGATAGTGGCGTAAAGCTCGTTCAGGCACAAGCGGTCAAGGATGCTACTATGGCCCACTTTATAGAAAAGTACTGGCAACCTGGTTATCTGTTCCTCCACTTTAATGGTTCCTATCATTCCAATCAATGGCAAGGTATTGTCCATTATGCTACTACGAATACGCCTGATCGAAGCATACTGACAATCAATACCGTTGAGCAAACAGATTTGAACACCTTGAATGAACAAAACCTCGGATTGGCTGATTTCACCATTTGTATTCCATCCACGATGACCAAAACTTACTAGCAACCTATGCGGCAAAAAAATTGGCTTGTTTTCCTGATTATTTTTATCCTCCCTTTTCTGGTATGGCAATGCGGAGAAAGGCAACCCTACCGACACGGTGAAATTCTCTATCAAAATTTCTGCACCAATTGCCATATGGATAATGGAAGCGGACTGAAAGGCCTGATCCCACCCTTAGCCCAAGCTGATTATGTAGCTGCTGATCCAGCAGGCATGGCCTGCATTATTCGATATGGCCTTTCGGATACTATCATGGTGAATGATACACTTTATAACCAACCGATGGCAGGTATTAAACAGCTTACCGATTTTGAAATTACCAATATCATTAACTACATCAACCATGCTTGGGGAAATGCGTATGGCTATACCTCCTACGAAACGGTAAAATCACGCCTCGATAGCTGCAAGAATTAGTAGTTTAGCCGACGTGCTGAATATTATAAGCCCATATCGCTTATTTTTGAAACGCAGGGTTCCGCTTTCTGACAGGGAATTACTACCTTTCGGTTTACCATTACCGAGTCTTTAATTGGGAAAAGTTATGATAAGAACATAACATACGATCCAGTCTTGTTACTGCGTTTCCCAAGATATTAATTGGACCTTATGAAGAACGTTTCAGCACTATTTGCCATTCTTTTCGCTCTGTCAATATCCCCTGTGGTATTATCCGCTCAGGGAAGCCCTTTTACACTGCAAATTTTTCCCGACGTCGATACCTTGTACGTCTGTAGAGGAGAATCTGTTCAATTAGAGGCACTAGGAGCTAGTACTTTTAAATGGACACCAGGCAATGTTTTTGATGATCCAACTATTGCCAATCCCACCATCGAAAATGTACAAACGGACATAATGGTAGTCGTAGAATCCGTAGTCAATGGATCTATCGAATTTGATTCTATTCTGCTGATCGCAGTGGACCCCTATTTGGAACTAACATCCAGCGTCAGTCAACCCGTTTGTAGAGGTGAAGTTGTTACCCTGACTGCACGCAACA
>JABSSK010000042.1 GCA_013214265.1 Saprospiraceae bacterium
GCATAGAGGCATATAAGGGAATCAAAAAGTATATGAGCTTTTACAACCATAAGAGAAGACATCAGGCTTTGAATGATTAGGTGCCAGCCAAATTGTTTGGAAATTATTCTCAGGCTGCAGTCTGAGAATAATCCTTAAAAAACACCTTTTTCTGTCCTAACATTGGGGGGAATTATATGATGCGCAGGGTGAAGTCACTTTGTGCATGAACCGATGCCATGCAAAATAGGAGTGCAATAATTAAATAAAAGTTCTTCATGAAGAAACAGATTGTTTTAGTTATTCAAAACTAGCAACCTTAACTCTAAGCCAGAGCCCAAGTGTAATTAAAGAATTATTAATTTGTTATTAATCAAGTGTTTATAACCAACCTGCAATTGGACAAAATGGCCGTCTTTTTTTTTCGTAATGACACTGTTAGGCCTATATTCATATGTACAGGTCTAAATAACCTAAAAATTTAGGTCCCATTAACTTTCTGTATCCCTATGCGTATACTATCTATGAACAATAATCCATGCCATGGATGCCCCCCAATAAAGGCGAGCTCATGTCTTAAAGAAAAATTGTATCCTTGAAATTCTCAGAATTCGGCTTCGAAGATAGTTTGTTAAAAGGACTTGATATGATGGGCTTTTCCGAAACCACACCGATCCAGGATAAAGCTAGAACTGTCATCTTAAAAGGTCATGGTGTTGTAGCAGTTTCCCAGACCGGTACTGGTAAGACAGTAGCCTTCTTTTTACCTAACCTACAAATGCTTGCCAAGTAGGAGTATCCTGACATCCATTGGTTAAATCTCGATCCAATCCTTGAACTTATTATGCAAGTGGACCAACAATTGGAAGCGCTATCTTATTTTATTGGCACTAGCGCTATCCCCGTTTATGGTGGACGAGGTGGTATTGAAATGGAGTAGGAAAAAAAGGCACTCAAACGAGGAGGTGACGCTGTTGTTGTTGCGCTTGGTTGCCTAATTGCCCTGTTGAAATGGGTTACGCCTAAATCGATAATTTAAGTTGCCTCATAATGGATGAAGTGGATCGTATGCTCGATATGGGATTTGGACCTGTCATTCAGACCATCGTTAATAATCTTCCGCAAAAAAGGCAAACCTTGCTTTTTTCAGTTACGATGCTTCAGGACATACGCCGATTCAGCAAACAGCTATTAAAATAGCCCGCTGAAATCAACATTACGATTTCAAAACCCACAGAAAATATTATGCAGGGTGATTGCGAGGTGTGCGATGAAGGAAAAGTGCCGCTTACCGCTCATCTGTTGGTCGATAAGAAAAACTTCAAACGCTTTATTATTTATGCCAGCACTAAGAAAAGGTGAGTGACCTGACCAACAGCTTCCAAGGTAAAGGTTTAGACGCAACCGATATTTCCTCCGATTTGGATCAGTACGATCGAGAGAAACGGCTACAGTCTTTCAAAAATGGCACCATTCCTATCGTAGTGGCAACTGATGTACTCAGCCGAGGTATAGATGTAAAAGGAATTGACCTGGTTATTAATTACGATGTTCCCGTCGACGGAGAAGATTATGTGCACTGCATCGGTCGAACTGCACGGGCTGCTGCTTCTGGTGCAGCACTTACCTATATCAATGGTGAGGATATGTATGAATTCAAGCGCATCTAAGATATAATTGAAACGCAGGTGCGCCGGATTCCATTACCACCTGATTTGGCCGTCTACAAGGCTTTTCGATCCCCTTTTGGTGGTCGATCATCTAAATAAAAGGCAGAGGAGGTCAAGCCAAGGGTAAAAATAAAAGATGTTACTGAAATTAAATTTTCAGAAATCGTTTTGCGCGATTTCATCTTCGACTATCTCTTTTTCCCTTTTCCGTTTCCAACGCTTATGGGTCCAAAGCCACTTCGAGGGATCTTTGAGGATCATCTTTTCCAATAGCTGGACATACTGCTCCGTTATTTGGCCATCTGGGGTTAATTGTGGATGCTCTTCTATCAAGGTCATTTCCATTTCGTAGTGACCACGCTTCACCTTTGAAAGGTCGATAAAAATGACTGGTAAATTAAGGTCTTTACTAATTCGTTCAGCCCCGGTAAAAAAGGCGGTTTCCTGGTGCAGAAAAGTAGTCCAATACACTTGCTTTGAAGTTGTAGGTGATTGGTCACTTATAAAGAAAAAAGCAAAGACGCCCGGCTCCGGATTAGCAAACCAGGTTTTGGATTCCTTCTTCTCTATTAGTTTTAGCCCAAACCTGGTTCTGGATTTATACACTTTCCTTTCCATAAAAGAATTACCCAAACGTTTATAAACAGCTGATTCGATGTGGGCCATTTGTAAGTTGAGACAGGTGGCCGGTAATTCCCAATTGTTGTAGTGCCCACAAACAATCATTACGGATTGCCCCGCATCATAAAATTGCTGAAGCAGTTCTGGATTCACAAGCCTTGCTCGCCTCAAAAATTCTGCTTCCGGCATGCTAAAAGCACGCACTGATTCGACTACAATATCGGAGAAGTGGCGATAAAATTTATCGACCGTATTATTCACCTGTTTCTTCGTCCAGTTGGGAAATGACCGTTCAATATTACCTCGGACAACTTTGGCGCGGTAACCGATCAATTTGTATAGGAACCAATATAAAAAATAGGAAAATCCATATAGAATGGACAATGGTATGTGAGAAAGTGGCTTTAAAACCAGGTAATACAGAATTCTACTCATGGTTCCTAGATAGAATTACCTACATATTTTACATAAAAAAAGTCAGGCATTAAATGCATATCAGGATCAACCTTATAAGTACTTAGGTCAATTACTCCTGCCTCAATTAAAACACCCTCATCTATTAAAATTGCCCTGTCAGTTTACTAGCCTGCTTTGTAAAGACACGGTAAGCTGCGTCTCCCACTATGGATGGCTTACGGCTACGACGCATCAACTCATTACCACCCAATAGGCTTTTAACAGCGGAAGTAGCAGTGGAGGTCTTAGGCCACAAAGCATTAACAGCCATCCCTTTTGATTTAAATTCGCCCGCCATAACCAGCACACACAACTCATGCCCTATTTTGCCATGGTGTAAACTACATGGGGAGCAAACCACTTTTCAACCCTATTTAAAGGCAGCGACAGGTTCAATATATGAATATTTTCAGTCTTAAGCAGATATGGCAAACACTTTTGCGAAGGAAGCGTCTGAGCAAGGGCATTCAAGTTCCTTGTCTGACTTCTATGATTAAAAGTAAAGAAATGACCAGAAAAGTCCTCGCTGCCCACAAGTCGAGATTAATCGAAGCCCAGACCAAGTCGGGTCTGAGCAAAAAAGCCTTTTTATGCCGAGCACGATATCCCTGTGGCTCAATTTTACAACTGGCAGCGACGACTGAGCCAAGAGGAGCAAGAGCCTCTGGTTCCCTCGGGGTTTACGCCTTTGTCAGTTCATCCTGCTGCAGATTTGGAACTTCGCTTATCGGGCGGAACGTGGATCGGTGTGTGTATCCAATCAAGTGACGTCCTGCGTGTATTACTGGATGCCATAGGTATGTATAATGCTTAGCTTTTCCAGCAAACAGTGATGCGCTAAAACTCATTCAGCAGTTGAACGCGGTGGAAGGTACCTACCGGGAATTAAACCTGAGTACGCACCGAGCCAACCGACAAATTGAGTAAGGGCCCCATTGGTAAGGCATTGTTGTCGACCAAGAATGAACTGCCGAATCTATTGTCTTATCTGGGAGATAGTCGCATCGAAATGGATAACAACCTGATCGAAAATGCCAATCGACCCCTACCACTTGGCCGCAAGAACTATCTGTTTGCTGGTTCGCATTAAGGCGTCCAACGAGCAGCAATGGTGTATGCCTTCTTTGATACCTGTAAAGCACTGGATATAGACCCTTGGGAGTGGTTGCAGGATGTGTTCCATCGCATCTCTGTATAACCCGTCAATCAACTCTGAAATCTGCTGCCCAATAAGCCGGCAGCAGTAAAATAACATCCTAGAGTCGTAGTTGCTCGCATGCTTACACTAGGGTTGCACCTGCAGTTTGATCCTGCAACTGCACAGCAAGGTACAGCTACGGCCATTCATAGCATCAAAAACAGGGAGGGCCAGTAGGGTGGCGCTTTATGTTTTTGTGGTAGCTCGATTTTCACTTAAGGCTGCGAGCAGGACGACAAGACTTAAGCCAAAGCCAATGAGTAGCCAAATATTGATTTGGCCTTCTGTATAGAGGTAAAAAATGGCAGCTCCGCTTACGCCTCCAATTAGTGGCCCGACAATTGGAATCCAAGCATAGGACCAATCGGAGGATCCTTTACCGGCAATTGGCAAGAGGGCATGCATTAAGCGTGGTCCCAAGTCGCGTGCCGGATTGATGGCATAACCAGTGGTTCCGCCAAGGGCCATACCGATCACAACGATGAGCAGACCTACTACAAAAGGATTCAACCCGTCGGCGAAGTCATTCAAGCCGATGGAAAGCAGTCCAAAAATGAGCACCATGGTACCAATCACTTCACTTAGCAGGTTTGCAAATGGCCGATTGATGGCGCCTGCGGTAGCAAATGATCCAAGCTTATCTTCCTGATCCTCGGTTTCTTTCCAGTGGGGTAAGTAATGTACCCAAGTAAGGGAGGCTCCAACCATAGCGCCTAAAAATTGAGCAATTATATACCCGGGCCCTTCGGACCAGGCAAAAGTGCCCGAAATGGCGGCAGCGAGGGTAACGGCCGGGTTGATGTGGGCATCGCTGTATTGCCCTGAAACATAGACCCCCATGGTAACTCCAAGTCCCCAAGCCAGGGTGATAACGATCCACCCCCCGTCATTGGAATGAGTCTTCTTTAGGTTGGCTCCGGCACAAACACCATTACCGATTAAAATCAATATGGCAGTTCCTAAAAATTCAGCAATATAGGCTTGCATAGTTGGTGGTTTAATGAAGGTTTTTTTCGGTGTGTTTGGATATCATCGGCCATTTAAATTATAAAAAATATTCGCTTACTGAAAATTTATACTCGGTTTCTTCCATTGGGGGTAGGTCATATCGATGGGCGTGGAAGGGTACACAATCCTACTTTTGCCGAAAGGCTGAAGCCATGCCATAGATGTCAGAAAGGAAATACAATACCGTGGATCCTAGCATTTCTTTCGCCCAAAATTACGGAACAGATAAAGGTGAGACTACCCAGCGTCTACTAGCTGCCTGTTGATTGGAAAATCTGATTCAACGTTAAGTAGTGCATCTGGTCATACAAGAAGACCCACACTATCTTAGGTGATACGCATATATAATGCAAGTTGATATATGATGTCCATAATTGGGAATCGTATATAAGATAGGCATGCCCAAAGGTGGTTGTATTTCCGGATATTAGTTTTGTGGGTTACGCTAGGGGCAGGGATTCTGTTAGATCCAACTCGTGGCGGCTTCAATATACCTCGCGGTACCTCCGAAGGTGCTGGCGGAATGGAACAGAGCCGTACATCTGGGTTGAGGTACGGCTCTATTATGGCTTAGACCTGATCAACTCGACAACATATTGTCGGTTAGGCTTTTAAAGCTTTTTCAATCATCGGCCTGATCTCTTTTGAGGAGTGTCGTGGTGCGTTGGCAGAAAAGACTTTCCCTTCTTTATCGATTAGTAAATAGCGGGGAATCCCTTCGAATATTTGTTCCTACCAATGGTTGGAATTTGCAGAGGTAGGGATAGGCTTGTCTTTTGTAATCATGTTGTGTTGGCTGGCGTTTTAGAAAAATTAATTATAGATTAAGTCGTTCATATTAATAGTATTAATTATAGTTGTTACAGAATTTGAAAGCTCAGACTCTTCTATATTATAAAACCACAAATCACCATTATCTAAACAATTTAAAAAGAAAATCTTGGTATAGTCTAAAGCATATGTTATTTTATTATTTGATATCGTATCATATATGCACAAGAAATAATGCTGGTTATATTTAAAATTATTTAATTCCTCTTTTGGTATACTGGGTCGGTATTGTATGAAAATTTTACCATCCACCGCTTTTAACATAATTATCTCAGAATTATGTGTAAGGTTTTGTTCAATAAGTGATCTGTCTATTCCTTTATTTAGTGTGTAATCAACATTTTGATCATAGGATTTTAATTTTATATTCCATTCATTTTCTACAACTGCTTCGAGTGTGTTATTATCGATTTTAATTTTTAATAACTGATTTGTTGGGTTTATCATGCTATAGAAGTATTTATTTACATAGTCATACGTTATCAAGGGGAATGTTTTTACGTATAATTTGTCTTTACTTATGATTTCATTATTATCAGGTATTTTAAATGTATGATTTATTTTATCATTTTCCTTTATCTGCATGAATCTTATACTCTCGAATTCTTCAACAGAAAATCCTCTGTTATTACGAGGGGTATTTATACACGGTATTCCATTTTGTGAAATGAGTAAAGTATCGTCTTTTTGTACAATCTCGAAAATTTCTGATGGATAATTATTGAATGCACTACAGTATTCATATGTATTTATATCAGTTGTAAATAATCCTTTTTCTAAATCATATCCTCTTATGTTTGTCTCTGAGGACACATTGAGCGTAGATGGTGATTTTGCTGAAAAACCTATTCCCGTAAATATTGCTCCTCCTTGTGTATTGTCAGCACTTCCTAAAGGCAAAAAGCTTTTGCATCCTTTCTCATTTAATAATTTTATCATTGAGTCTCCATAATCGTATACTATGATGGAATTTTCGTTCGACGCCAAAACACTAGGTAGTGATATTCCAATAGGTAAAACAATTTTATTACTATTTTTAGTAATGTCTAATTGCTGAATAGAGGACATGTCAGTGTTAGGTAATTCTTTGCCCGAGTTACTTTTATCTAATTTGCATGATGATAGCATAATTAGAATGATTACTAATCTATACATTATTCTGTTGGTGATTATTAGAAATGGTGTGCTCTAGGCACACCATAAAATTATAAATAACGCCAAAAGGCTACTGTTCTTTTCGGCAGCTTCTGGGTATGATGCACACGCATTCTATCCCTTTGCCGCATCTGCAAGTAGGAATACCTATAATACTTCCCGCAATGCCTCCTGTGTAGCGTACACAGCCTTCATTTACATTATTTTGGGCCGATAGTATTGTAGGACTAGAGTGAAACGCCAATAACATTGTTAATGCGAAACTCGATGAGATCAAAAGTTTTTTAAAGGATTTCATGATTAAGTATTATCAAATAATTCGCACTTCATATCATTTCAGGAGTCAGTCCGTACTTCAATATCACATGGACTTTTTGTTGATATGATTTCTCCCGCTGACACGAATAGTATCTGAGGCCTCTTTCGAAGCTAACTATTCATATTTTGAAGTAGAAATTTTATTGTATTCAACTTCAATTTGTTTAGTTATAATTCCTGTCAATTTTTAGTGTAAAATGTGTATTTATACATTTTACGTAGAGTTGGCTGTAGTTTCTTTTGAGTTAGATATTCCGAAAGTAAATAGCACTAAATTTTCTGGTTATTGAATTTTTTCACTTCTTACAAAGTGTGATTTTCCCCAAAGTCATTAGATAACCCATTCCTTTTTTTCTAAATTTCTTCTGAGTCAGTATTTATAAATTTTCACCATAAAAAATTAATATAATTTATTGAGATCAAATGTTTAAACCGTATTCTCAACTAAATTTGCTGTATTCTTGAAGTAGGTAGCATCAGTTAGAAGGTTCAACGTATCGTAAAATATAGTTGCATGGTCTAAGACTTTATTAATTTTTTCAACTAACGTTGAGCATATGTTTAGGAAGAGTGATTAGCCTCTCTTACGTCATCATGCTGTACTGGCAGACTTCAATCTTAGCTATTTACCACTGATTAGCCTATTCCTTTTCAACACGTATAGCATCAAAGTAAGCAGTCCCATTGAGGTAGAGATACAAAAGAAGCCTACATCTGAAACGTGGTCTCCGATGTAAGCCACCGCAGAAACTATAAATACTAAAACAATAAATAAATTATTAATATTCATATCAGAATTGACTTTTAATTCTCCACAATAATGGTGGCATGATTTTATGATAGAGTATTAATAAATATTTTATAACTGTTACTACTGTTTCAAATACTAAAACTTAAACCAACATCCAAAACGCTAAGCAAGAAAGAATAAAAAATTATTTATTTGGACATAAAATAATCAATTTTTATAAGATAAAAAGAGTAGGTTAAATGCCTTTTTATTCTGAAACCTTTTTGAAGATACAACCTTCTCCTCTCTTTTGCTTTTGTTTTTAGACAAGCTTTATTTTTTCAGATGAAGTGTAAGTATAAAAACTGCAAGATGGTTGTATATTCAATCGCAGCAATACCTTTATTTGCTTTAATACTTAATCAGCTGAAAATAATAAAGGCACGCGTAATTAATTCTTTACTAATAAATATTTCATCTTACTTTCTTTTTTAGATTATCTATTATGGAAGTTGGCTTGCTGCCAATCCTAAACAAGCTGTATCAGCTACAATAAAAGCTACACTAACCCAACCTATTGGATTTCACCAATTAGTTGCATTTCCAATATCATAAGCAACTGACCCAATCCAATTCCTTGCAAAAAGCCCTACAACGACATCTCTATCAGCTTCGATCCATTCTAATTAACTTAATGTTTAATTTCAATTTAATTATAGATTTAGGTTTCCATAATTTTAGCAGTTTTCATGGATAGTATCCTTACCACTATCAATTTCAGTAACAGTGAAAGCTGCTCCAAATCCAAAATATCTATTCCTAAAAGGAGTCCACCAATAAGTAATTTGAAATCTAATCCATTTCGATTGCTACAATCCTTGACTCCTGTAGAAATTCCATATGATTATAATTTTTTTATAATTAAATTATGTCATTCAATAAACTGAAGTTTAAGGATTATGAATGACAATAATTTTCTCGTTTTTACTTTGCTTATCACGTTTGGGGTGGTCAGCCCTTTTTTGACCGTTTACATTTTACGGTGTATTTGATCAGAATAAACATCAAAGATCATCTACCCCAAACATTTATATGATATTTACTAGCTAGGTATAGCTTATATAAATACCGCTATGCGATGCGGGAAGTAATATTATCCTAACGGTTATGTAGGTGTAGTTATGCTCACAGGTTTGTGTACACTTTAATAGAAATATTGTAGTATTCTCTACTGTGAAACAATCGAAAAGTATAAGGCCAAAAGACTGTTTTGGGCCGCCAATTGTTTTTAAGGCATATTTATGACATATCCAATTTTTAATAAAATGTGAAAAAGAACAAAAGTTTTATGTCATTTTTTTGTCTATAATTGGAATAGGACCACCAATTAAACCTTTTACCTAATAATATTTACGAAGCGGTTTATATACCTACAGTTATATATCTATTCACATTTAAACCAGCGAAACGTGTATTTTAGCGGGCATTAAATGCGTTCTGTGGCCAGCGCGGTTCTGCTGACTTCGGTCCGACCAATATGAAGCGTCGTTGGCAGCCGTATGCTGAGTTTGTAATTTGCTTTCCGTAATTAGTATCAGGCCTGTGTAATGCCCAAATAAAACTAAAAGCATAAAAATACGGATGGGTTAGTATGTCCAATAAAGTTAATAATAGGGATGTAGCGTGAATAGCGATTGGGGTCGTTTATTGAATCAGCGGCTGTCAAGGTTTTATCGTATTTAACCTCAGGCGCATATTACCAGTGCAAGTTAACGGTAGGGCAACTGGCTACGCAAAGACAGCAAGAAAACCCTGAAGGACCATGTACTTTGTCTTTTGTGCTTACGCCTACCTGTTTTAACTTTTGCTAAGAGTTGCGCTGAGCATAGTTTGTTCCGGATGGTCTATTTGTATTCGCCCAAAATTACGGAACACAGAAAGGTGAGACCACCCAGCGTCTATCAGCTGCCTGTTGATTGGAAAACCAGATACAACGTTAAGCAGTACCTCTGGTTATACAAGAAGGCTCGGAGCGCCCAGGCTATTATTCTTTACAAAGGGGGGGATTCCAGTGTTCATTGCATGGGGTATGGATACCGAATGGCCGACGTGATTACCGGACATTCTTCTCTAGTACGGACGATAATGTACCTCGACCAACCGTATCATTATCACATCAGTGGGAACTTTTTCCCATAGGCAGTAGTAAAAAGCTTGTACTATGATCCGATGGTGATGCTTTTAGGAGAGGCGGTTGAATCTATCTTTTTGTTTATGTTGGGTATACTTGGTCTGCCAATAGATAGACAAGGGAACCAGAATAATGGTAGGACTTAACCAGACAATGAGTTGGGTAGTCATGGTTATAGCTGTGGCTGGTAAAAGGGTTCCGGTATTCACTACCAGAAATGCGGTAATGGTAGCAATAAAGGAACCAATCATCATGCCAATATGCTGGGTTAGCCAGTGTAATGGAGGAATTTCCTTTTGTTTTAAGATGCGTAAGTAGGTTTTGGTTTGTGAATAAAAGAGCAGAACAGAAATACCGCCAAAGGCAATTAGTATTGGCTGCAGGGAATAGATCATAAAGACTGCATTGATACCGGCTACCAAAAGTATGAACCAGTCGAACAGGTTGGGTTGTAAAGTTTTATTTTTTACTGCTCGGAAGCCATTGTGGTTCTGGAAAAAAGCAAAAATACCTACGTGGAGTAAAAAAGACAGATTTTTCAGGATGGAAATATATAGGACCAAAACAATAACCAACCACATACTGTAGTAAAAAAATTTGCCTGCGATGATGTGCTTTTGACTTCCTTTTCTGGTCGTCATGGCTATAGTGCCGGCAATAAGAGCCACGCCTCCCGAGATGACATGCATGTATAATGCAAGCTGATGTATTATGTCCATAATATGTTTAAGCTTTCTAATAGCTAACCTAAAGTACAAAACGAAATGAGAATGATCAGCAAGGTTTTAAGGTGAGTGCTATTGTAATTTGGTTTGCACGCTAGGATCCTACTAGATTCAGCTTTGTGGAGCTTTCAACATACCTTACGGTATCTCCGAAGGTACTGGCAGAATAGAACAGAGCCGTACGTCACGGGTGGAGGCACGGCTCTGTAATGGGTTAGGCTTTTTCATTCGACAACGAATTGTCGGTTTAGGCTTTTAAGGCTTCTTCAATCATTGGCCTGATCTCTTTTGAGGAGGGTCGTGGTGCGTTGGCTGAAATGATTTTACCTTCTTTATCAATTAGTAAATAGCGGGGAATCCCTTCGATTAAATAATCTTCGGTGATATCACTTTTCCAGCCCGAATAGGTTGCGATATGGATGGCATTTGCAAAAGCGGGGTCATCGGCGAGGAATTTTTTCCAGGCGTCTACGTCGTCATCGATTGACACATAAAGGAATTCTACATCTTTTCCTTTCATATCTTCCTTAACTTCTTTTGCGGAAGGGATTTCGCCTTTGCAAGGCCCACACCATGTGGCCCAAACATCTACGTAAACCACTTTTCCTTTGAGGGAAGCGAGTGAGATAAGTTCGCCGTCCAGGTTTTGGTATTCAAAATCAGGAGCGGCCGACCCTTTGGCCAGTGGTTTCCATTTTTCGTACAGTTCGTTTACATTTTCTTTCCAATTTTCTTTTGGATTGGAGGCCAGGTATGTTTGCATTTGCTCTTCTGCCTGATCGACCCCAAAGTAAGATATCAAATTGGTAATGACTTTACTGCTTACCCAGTCTTTTTGCAAACCAGTAAGTTGGTCAGCAGCTTCCATAACGGAGGTTAAGCCGGCTACACTGAACGATTCGTAGTCATCACCCTGATCATCTTTCACCAGCTTTTCCGCGTATCCAAAAACGAGATCTCGATAGGAACTGGACACTTCCAGCATATCGTCATTGGGCCAGTCGATATTTTCCCAAAAGGCATCATAGTTTTCAGGAAGCTCAACTTCTTGTTCTTTATGGTAATAATAATAATCAGGATAGGCTCGGTAGTCGATCAACTTCGAGGCTAGGATTTCCGTTTCCGCGTATTCTTTTTCCATACCGGACAGATCAGCTTGCATCAGCAGTTCGCGGGTATTGTCGTCGATAGCCGACAGGGCAGCCATAAAGTCAGCGGGTTCTTTGGTCATCAATACGCTATTGAAAGTTCCCCTTTCGTCTTTATCGGATAAGTACCTTTGCGTCAGAAAGTTGTTGAGCCCAGCTCCTTCCCCTGCATAGCTAATAGATTCGTTAAACTTTTTGCTGCTGAAAGTTATCTGCATGTTCTGGCCTGGTTGTAAGAAGATGGCGGTGCGTTTCTGGCCATAAGCAAAAGTAGCTTCAGCTGGATTGTCCAAGTTGAAGGTCACTTCAAAATTACCTAAAGAATCGGGTTCCACTTCAGCAAGTTTTTTGAAGTCGGCCACCGGAAAAGTCATGGTTGTAAGTACTATTTTTTGTCCAGTAGGGTTCTTGACCTGGCCCGATAGGGTAATCGTCTTATCATCGTTGGTCGAATCGTTAGCGTCCGTTGCGGTTGTACAACCATACAAAACCGCTGAGGCTATCAAAATGAATAATCCTAGTTTTTTCATGGTATTTTCGCAGGTGTTAAAATGATGAGTAAATAAGATGAAATCGAAATCGTTCTAGCTTCTATATCCAGATTAGGCACTGGCAGCCTGTACTATAGTTGGCATAGTAAAATGGGACAACGAATACATAACGTTTAGGTCAGGAAATATAGTTTATACTTACCACTATTTGAAAACTTACTTGGAAGAAATGATACACTTTTAGGTTGATTGACGTTATTTTACTTCATTCGGTAGTATCATTTCAGCTGATGATTGGATAGGCTAGACGAAACATCGCAAGGACTTTTATGAGCATGGTGTGATGGGGATTGGGTGATTTATAGATTCCTTGACCATTGAAAGGGGTGTGGGTTATGGTTATATGAGGATGTTGAAACGTGAAAAGGTCAGCACTTAAGTCCTAACCTTTTCGAGTGCGTTCTACGCACTAAAAACCTTTTATACTAAGTATTTTGACGTTTTTCTTTTGAAGTAAGCATAGGGACTTGTTGTTATAGCCATACTTGAAACGGTAGTTCTTATGGTACGGAGAATACAATGTACAAAGTCCCCTTAGCAAAAAATGGTAATGCGCCTTTTCGGTTTTTAAAGGTATGGATAAAGGCGAAAAAGCTGTTGATGAAAAAGACGTAGATAAATAGGTTGCATTTATTTATTGACAGAAGGAGGCGTAACCATATCACAATTCAGGACGATAGGTTGGGGTATAGGTAGGGTTGTTTTATAGAATTCTTCTCTATACGCATCCCCTAATTCAGAGAATCCGGCCTCCAGAAAATCAAGATATATTTGGGGTGTTGTATACATGGAAGGGTCTTCCAGTACGGGTGCTTCTGTATATTCTGGCATAGCTTGATAGGCCCAAACTATACCCTTGGTTACTTTGAATTCCTCGATGTTGTTCGTAACATCGATTCTCTGATATCCCTTTTCAGTTTGATCAATAATGTCCAAATCCTTTTCGTCCATGATAAAAAAACAGCAGTTTATACTTACCGAATTCTTTTCGCGGATATTCAGGACGGACAATTTATTTGGGTATATGGAATCTCCTTCATAAATGCACCTTAACAGATTATTCAAGGGAGGAAAAGAGCGTTCATTAGGGGTGGTGGCTGTCCAAGTTCGTTGATAGCCTTTTAAATGTATAATGTCGACCGTTCCGTTGTACGGTTTTCCTAACTGAAGTGCCATTTGTTTTTTTGATGTTAGTGACCCATAGCCAACTAAGCCTACCTTACCGTCAGGAATTTCAATGGTAGCTTGGGGTTGGCGTTGACACGAAGCGAGTAGGAATAAAGCTAAGCAAAGGAGCAAAGTAAATCTCATCATAATGAATTCAATTTATGCAGGCGTAGACGGCATTTTACGGTAATAATCAGAGGGTTGAGCATCTACTGGCTATCATCTGAGTTGGGCATTAGCGACGTATGGTTTCGTCAAACGCAGTGGGGTTACAGGTTTCACTTTCCGGTTAAAGATACATGTTATATTCTAGGCGTAGCTTTTGCTTTGGCCACCAAAGTAGTTTCCAAATGGATAGTTTAGGGGTAAGCGTTATGAAAGGATGGTGTTTATCTTTATTTTAAAAAGAATAAAAAGCAAAGAGATGACTGATCGTCGACGATTTCTCCGGCGCGCTGCGGCAGCTGGTATGGCCACCATTGGGGCTGCAGGTACCTTCTCTGGACTTCAAGAAACGGTAAGCGTTAAATCATTAGGAAATATTAGAAGAAACCCTATTGGTGTTTCGACGTATTCCTTTTGGCAGTTTAATGGTCCGAAGGAGGATGTACCGATTGAAAGCTGTATTGATAAGGCCGCGGCTATGGGTTTTGATGGAATTGAACTGTTGCTAGTACAGATGGCTTCCGAAGAGAACAGTTATTTGCAGCGCCTCAAAAAACGAGCCTTTCATGCGGGGCTGGCTATGATGGGTTTTAGTACGCATCAAGGCTTTGTTTATCCTGCCAAAGAAAAGCGCGATGAAAATATTACCAAAACGATTCGCCAGATAGAACTGGCTTATGCTTTAGGAATTCCAACCATGCGCCTCAATACGGGACGCTGGGGAACCTCAAAAAGCTTCGATGATCTGATGGCTAATAAAGGTGTTGAACCTATTCTGACCGGCTATACCGATGATGATGGCTTCCGGTGGGTAATCGATGCTATTGCGGCCTGCATTCCAACTGCCGAAAAGTGTGGGGTTGTACTAGGTCTGGAAAACCACTGGGGTCTGGGACGGACAGCCCAGGGTGTGAAGCGAATTGTGGATGCTATCGATAGCCCATGGCTGCAAATGACGCTGGACACCGGCAACTTTTTAGAAAACCGCGAAGCACAGTTAAAGCTTATGGCCCCACAAACATACCTCATTCAGGCGAAAACCTACTACGGTGGTGGTAAATGGTATACCCTGGATATAGACTACCCGGCCATTGGTAAGATGATGCGGGATGTAGGATACAAAGGATGGGTGTCTCTCGAATTTGAAGGTTTAGAATCCCCCGAGACGGCCATCCCCAAGAGTTTGGATGTACTCCGAGACGCTTTTTATTATGAAGTCAGTTGACGCCACCTAAGGTAGCCCGATCGAAAAGCAACCGTGGGTTATGGCGTTTCGCCAAAGTGAAGCGATGACTAGCTCTGGAAAGTAAATCGCCTTTATTGGTGTAGAAAGTTGCTAATATCCGATTAGCAGTGCTGGGGGTTGCCCAATGAAGAACCTGAGCATCCCATTCGTTCTGCATGGTTTCTTCGTTTTATTTGATGCCCAAATTAGTAAACCCTAAGCTCCAGAAATAATACTCATCAGCCTGTGGCACGCCAATATGTTCCGGCAAAACACCACAACCTCCATTATCACTCAGGGTAACGGTATATGGTATGATTTCGGCTATTGTAAAGGTGCCTCCATCTGGATGTTTTTCCCGTAAGGGGCTTCATAGGTCAGGCAATAATTCACTTTCTTCGATGCCGATCTTTTGATCAAGACAAAGGGTGCCTTTATCTACTTCCGATAAGACGACCAAAGCGATAGTAAACTTAAATACACTTTGCATTGGAAAATGCATGTCGCTATTAATGAGCAAGGTGCCTTCCCTTTTCGTACCCATAATAGCGACACCAAACGTCGCTTTATGGGTAAAAATAATACGTTCCATTTTTCTTGTAAAATCTGAATTAGCTACTCGACACCGCGGGTAAAAACAGGATAAGTAGCAGAAAGGTAAAGGGTGATTTTTTCAAAGAGATACTTTTTAAGTACTATTATTTGTCCCAACAAATGGCTTCCGCTTTGGGCAAGATTAGCTGTTAATTTATGAAAACCAGCCAAAAAGCAGTTCGGGGGAACACACGCTGTGGTCAAGGTATTATTTGCAGCTCCGATCGACTAAAAACTGGATTGAATTTGCTGAAACAAATAGCCTATGATGAAGATGATTAGGATAAAGGTCAGCATGCCCAGGAAGTAAGAAAGGATAGCTTTGATGTAATTTATTATTTTCTTTCGGTCAAAAAAATCGCTGATCGACCAGAATATATAAAGTACACCTAGAAAGTACCCTTTATCCGCAATAGGATGTTTAATAAAGGAGTCAACCATTCCAAATATCCCAAATATTAGCATGCTAACCCCCATAACATAACACAAGAGAATTAATATTTCATACACATTGTATCCGTACGTTCTGAAGAATACCCTGACCCATAGTGCAATGAAAGCACCCATGATGATATTGGTGTAGCCATAATTATCGGAGAACCAATTTGAAATGCTAAAACCCTCAGAATCCTGACCAAATGAACCCTGCATATAGCCATCTTCAAATTTGAATATTTGCAGCATGATCGTATAGCATAAAGAGCATATGATGATAAAAATGAGGGGCCTGATTAATCGACTTCTGTCTTCATGAATAAAAGTTCTTACGGTTTGTCCGGGGCGCAGCGTTATCTCCTTAATGGTATATAAAATGCCTTTATCAAGATTAAGAACACTAGTTATTTCTCTGCGAATATATTGGCTGTCAATTTTATCCAACGGTTGGTGGTCGCCATCGGCTGAGGGTATGGGTTGATTGTTAGGTGTATTCATAAGGAATGATTTAAACATTTTTATGCATAATCTAAGACGGTGGAGCAAAGGAAGTGGTTGTCGTTTTTTGTAGTAGGCTCGGTGAAGGGCTTCGGTCTCTTCCTCTGGTTGGTTATTCGGGGTTAGTGGCGTTTTCGCACCTCTCTTTTAAGGCTATATTCAGTCTGCGGTAGGCCTCCTTAATGGGGCCGGTATTCCAAAAGTTAACCCCTATTCCTGTATAGTTTTCATGAATAATAACCTTAACCAAGGCTGCATTGACTTGGAGGGTATAGGTGTGATCGAAGGAAAAGAGTAATGGGTTGCCTCCGGTATTACGCATCAACTGCTCCGGTATAAGTTGGGCGATAGTAGCCCTAATTTCGATTTGGGTGTCTTCATCCTGCGTCAGTAGGTATTTGACTTGGTTGCCCTGCTCAACTTTTCCCTCCAGAAGACGCATCACCGGATTCCACTGCGGGTATTGGTCCATGTCAGTGATTACCTTCCAGACGGTTTCCGGACTGGCTTGGATATTGACTTCGTGGTGAACGGATTTACGGCCGGTTAACCATAGGATGAATAGGAGAGAAAAGGCGCCAATCAGTACGTACAATGTGTATTTCAATTTAATGATTGCAATGGTTATGGTATCTTTTTTGCTGGTGCCAAGGGAGCTGATCAAGTAAGAAAGTGAGCAGCAGACTACGGTATGGCCGGCATTACCAGTTTAAACTACGAATATTTCCACGTCCATACAAACCTGATCATTATTTGGAGCTATCGATTCTGCTTTTGTTTGATCTGTGCGCTGCGGTATCTATGAGGCAGGGCTGTGGCTACCACAATGAGGTCATAAATGGTGGCCCAGGCAGGAGAGGGGTAGTATATCCGGGCAATTGCTACCGGCTTGTTCCCACTGGATGTACGTAGGATAAGGCGATAGGTGATGGTTTCTGGGTATACTGGTAAGGCATGCAACGCAAGGTTACAAATGGATAATATTATCGGCTGCTCTAATGCCACTTAGGTACGCACCATGAACCGTTCCGCGGTAGTCCCTGCTGGTGTGCTCACCAGCAAAAAAGAGTTTGTCATTAACGGATTGGGCGAGGGTAGAAAAGTCGTTTGAGGTGGTACCGTTGGTAGCAAAAGAATAAGCGCCATAGGCATGGGGGTTTTGTCCCCATTTGGTGCGTAACAGATGGGTAGGACTTGGAATAGCAGGGCCATATATGCGGCGCAGATGGGTCATAATTTCGTTGATGACTTCTTCATCAGACATATTTTCGGTCGTCGTAGCATAATCGCCAAATGCGAAGGTTATGAGGGCAGGGTATGGGGAAAACTTTGCTGCATTGAGGAAGTAATTGAATTTTCCTTTCGTTTCGGGGGTGTAGCCAATATATTGCAAGGAAGTATCCCAAAAGGGTGTCTCCCAGGTTAAGAGAAACTTATTGACATTTCCCATTTGGGTTTGATGGATTGCATTTGTTTTGTCGGTTGGCAGTTCGGGGGAAAAGGTGATGGTATTACTTTTAAGGACCCCTAATGGTACCGTTACCACCAGATAATCACAGTCGAAGGAATCGGTCTGGGTTGACACCATTACTTTTTCGTTGGTATAGTCGACAAACGATACGGGGGTATTGTATTTCAGGTTTAGTCCAGCAGCTAGATAATCGGTTATTTGGTCATAGCCATTGGTGATAATCTGATCGGCGCCACTAAACGCTTCATCGTCGTAGAAATATTGAGAAGATATGTCGGACAGGTCGCCGCCGATAGAAAATTCGAGGTATGCAGAAAGCATATATTTCCACAGTCTATTCTGGCTTTGGTTGGGATAGAGAGAATTGAAAACAGTCTGAAAACTTTGGTTTTGGTTGCCAGCGTCTAAAACGGCTTGGATAGCATCGTAGAAATCGTTTTCGGCTCGTGACAGGGTACGATCGGAATAGGGCGTGCCATCGCTATCGAATACGATAACACTATTGTCATCGGTAACGAACGTGGGGGCACCTGCTTCGGTAGCCAAGTCGGAAATGGGGTTTCGTTTGGGGCCATGGATCCAGCTAGCGCCTTCATCAAATGCTATTCCGAGGCTTCGGTTTGTTCTGATTCGGCCGCCTGCTTTGTCTTGTGCTTCCAGTACTGTAACGGTAAAGCCTGCTTGTTGTAAGGATTGAGCGGCGGCGAGTCCGGATATTCCTGCACCAATTACGATTGCAGTTTTTCCATTGGGTACTATACTTTCATCATCTTGATTGCAGCAAGTGAGTAGGGAAGGGCTCAGCATGAATAAGGTAAGGCTCTGAGTGGTATCCCATATGAATTGTCTTCTTTTCATTTTTTTTGGTTGGTATCGAAAGGCATAATGTGCTATACGGGATAGGAGGCACTAGGGGTTCCTTTCCTTTTGGGTTAGGGTATACGGATAGATTTGTATTAGTAATAGAACGAAAGTCCGGTGTGTATTATTGGAATGGATGGTAATGCTAAAGGTTAAGTGGCCGGTAGTATTATATAAACTGTTTCAGGGCAGCAGCCCGATGGGTAGTATTACATAAACTGTGTCAGGGCATCAGCCGCTGTAGGGCCCGCGGGCCCTACAGCGGGCTGAAAAATTTATAAATCTAGCCTGAGCCGGTCTGTAAAAATAATCGATAGTTGCGATAGTGTCTGGTTCCAATTGTGAACCGGTCTATTCCATTTACTAGTAATATCTTCTTGTGCCAAGTAGAGTAATTTCATCAGAGCCTCATCAGAGGTAAATGCCCCCTTAGTTTTGGTCACTTTTCTTAATTGGCGATGGAAGCCCTCAATAACATTGGTCGTATAAATCACTCTTCGGATCGGTTGAGCATATTGAAAATAATTGGATAAGCGATCCCAATTCTTGCGCCAGGAGCTGATCACCACTGGATACTTTTTGCCCCATGTGGCCTCCAACTGATCCAAGTTTCTTTCTGCTAATTCCTTGGTAGTAGCCTGATAAACCTTCTTCAGATCTCGCATAAAGGCTTTGACATCTTTCCAGGCGATATACATCTTTGAGTTGCGTACCTGATGAACCACACAGAGCTGAACT
>JABSSK010000420.1 GCA_013214265.1 Saprospiraceae bacterium
GAATGTACAATACTACAGATCTCCGAAAATTGATTGGGTTAAGGAGGAGAATGAAACGGAGGATTAGGAAAGATTAGATTAAAATGACGGTAAGAGACTTTTGAGAAGGAAAGGCTCCTTGTGTGTTGGACGGGGGGCTTTCCAATGTCTTGGAAGAACAAGGGTATGACCTGAATCATCCACTGTGGACGGCACATATCCAGAGGAAGGCACCCGAAGCGCTGCGATTGGCCTACCTGAAGTACTTACGTGCGGGGGCACATTGTCTAACAACTTCCACCTATCAAGCTGCGTTGACTGGACTTAGAAAGGCAGGGTTTTCAGAAGAAGAGGCTCGCGACTTTTTTCGGGAATCTATCCAAATAGCACAGGAAGCCATTGAGCAGGCCGTAACAGAAGGGAGTATTCAGAATAAGCCACTTATTGCTGCGAGTGTTGGGCCATACGGTGCTTATTTGGCTGATGGTTCTGAGTATACAGGCAACTATGGTGTATCTGATGAAGAACTGAGGGACTTTCATTTTGAGCGGCTGATGATAATGGATAGTAGTTTTGCGGATATTCTGGCTTGTGAAACGATTCCGAGTGCGCAAGAAGCTAGAATACTAGCACAATTATTGGTTGAAGTAAATACTCCTGCGTGGGTTTCTTTTTCTTGTAAGGATGAAGCGCATCTTCATGATGGCTCGACAATGGAGGAGGTCGTTTCTTATTTTGAGGGTCATCCTAAGGTATTTGCGATTGGTATTAATTGTACGCATCCTCAGTATCTGGTAGGTTTAATCACCCGTATTCGGGATACAGGGATAGGTAAAAAGATCATTGTGTACCCCAATTCAGGAGAGGCGTATCATGCGGCGACAAAAACTTGGATTGGAACATCCGAACCAAACTATTTTGCAGAAATGACAAAAGAATGGCTTAAATCTGGAGCTAATATTATTGGCGGTTGTTGTAGAATTGGACCACAACACATTAAGGGTATTGCGAAACTTATTTCGGATAACCCAAGGTTGTGACTGTGGGTTCAATTCATTCACTAAAAAGTTGCCCTATGCATTACTTTCCTCTTTTACTGGTTTTATTACTACCGATATCGACTACCAATGTACTTTTTGATTTTAGTGAGAAGGCTGACATACGATCATGGCGGGTTATTGACGATGTGGTAATGGGTGGACGTTCGGCAGGTACCTTTAGTCTGAATGACGAAGGGCATGGTGTTTTTGCAGGTACGGTTTCCCTGGAAAATAATGGTGGCTTTTCATCCGTACGATACTATGCAGGCGAGGTGGCAATCGATGGGAAAACTAAAGTATACCTGCGATTGAAGGGAGACGGAAAAGAGTATCAGTTTCGCATCAAATCTGATGTCCGTGATTGGTATTCCTATATTATGCCTTTCTCTACTACTGGTGAATGGCAGGAGGTAGAAATTCCACTTGATGATATGTATCCTTCTTTTCGAGGTAGAAAACTCAGTCGTTCTAATTTTAATGGCGATTATTTAGAAGAGATTACTTTTCTTATCGGAAACAAGAAAAACGAGTCTTTTGAACTTCAGATCGATGCTATTGAATTAAGGTAATGCATAAAGTATAAATCTTGATTGGATTACTTCAAGATTCGCCTACTGCTTCAGGAAATCAATGGCTTCACGGATAATACTAGGTGTTCTTAGTATACGAAAATGGCCCGATCCTTCGACTGCTTTCAGTTCTGAGGCGGGCCAATTTCTATTTACGTTTTCGGCGATTTTAAAGGGGATCACCCTATCGTTTTTATCATGAAGGATAAGGGCTTTCTCAACCTGAACAGCACGAACGAAGTTACTTACATTGATGTCTTCGACCTTCATTTTCGTTTGGGTTTCCAGTTGGGCAATAAGGCGTTTTTTTACGGTATCTGTGATGCCAATGGTATCAGATACCTCATCAATACGTTCCTGGAACCGGTCTGGTGTTGTAAATAGTACGTATCGTTTTATTTTAATTTGGGGGTTACGATTCAGGGCTACGGTGGCAGCTACGCCCCCAAAGGAATGACTCAATAGGTTTTCGACTTTATATTTTTGGATCAATACCGCTACAAGTTCAGTGAACTCAATGATACTGGTTCTTCCTTTACTGCTAAATCCGTGGGAAGGGCCATCAAAAGCATGGACGGTGAACCCGTCGGCGAGAAGTGCTTTGATGATGTCGGAAAAGTTACCAGCCTGTCCTTCCCATCCGTGTATCAGTAAGATTTCTTTTTCTCCGCCTTTCCAAGTATACAACTGGATGTCAAAGTCATAAAACCTTAATAGTTCTTTTTGGGCTTGGTCCAGAATCTCTATTTCGTTTTCCCTGAGCTTATACACCTGTGGATTGGTGAGCTTTTGGTAAGCAAAAGAGGTGATTTGTTTTGGAAATAATATGGAAGCGACACGAACCAGTGATTTATTCATTTTCGGATGCTTGTTCTTTTTTAATGGTATGACGTCGTTACAGAAGGTTACAAATAGAACAATTATATTGTTCTGGCAAGTGGATTCATTTTGGACTAAGAGGGAAAAAATCAAGCTTTAAGATACGTGTGTATAATGGTTATTTTGGATTACCATGTTGTAATACGTCAGGTATAACATGATGCCAGGCAGTTTTGGATGGGCTATGAAGCATCGACATAAATTTTTTCTGGATGTAATTAAACGTAACGAGCATGTATAACATACAGGTTGAGACAATGCCTTTGGATGGATTACGAGCTTTGCAAAACGATCGACTGGCCGCTTTAGTACAGCGGATGTATGATCGTGTTCCTTTTTATAAAGATCGTTTTGAGCGCATAGGACTGCATCCTTCAGATATCCGGTCGGTTGATGATCTACCCAAGCTTCCCTTTACGACTAAGCACGATTTAAGGGAAAACTACCCTTTCGGTTTGTTCATGAAGCCTATGGACGAAATTCGTCGTATTCACGCATCGAGTGGTACTACCGGAAAGCCTACAGTAGTGGGTTACACACAGCATGATTTGGATATTTTTGATGAAGTGGTGGCACGCAGCTTAGTTTGTGCAGGGGCAAGGTCAGGTATGAAATTGCATAATGCATATGGCTACGGATTATTCACAGGTGGATTGGGTATGCACGGAGGGGCTACAAAATTAGGGATGGCGGTTATTCCGGTTTCTGGTGGCATGACTGAGCGTCAGTTAAGGCTTCTGCAAGATTTTAGGCCTGAGGTAATCTGTTGTACGCCATCGTATGCTCAGACCCTTTCGGAAGCGTTTGCCAATCGTGGAGTTGATACGGCTGAACTTGCTTTACAGTATGCGATTTTGGGTGCAGAGCCATGGACGGAGGCTATTCGGAATCAAGTGGAGAAAGGGCTCAAAGTTACAGCGACTAACATTTATGGGTTAAGTGAAATTATAGGACCAGGTGTTTCCCAAGAAGATTTTGAAGAAAAGGGTACAGGAAGTTATGTGTGGGAAGACCATTTTTATCCGGAGGTTGTGGATAAACATACGGGTGCACCCCTACCCTATGGTGAGGAGGGGGTCTTGATCTTAACAACATTAACCAAAGAAGCTTTTCCTCTTTTACGGTATTGGACTAATGATATCTGCTCCATTTATTACGATGCGGGTGCCAAAAGAACCCACATCAAGATGTCAGCTATAAAAGGCCGTTCGGATGACATGTTGATAATACGTGGGGTAAATTTATTTCATACTCAGGTTGAGGAGGTCATTCATACTATGACCGCCTTGAGTCCTAACTACAGATTGGTTGTTAGGAAGGAAGGTGCAATGGATGCAGTTACCGTGGAGGTTGAGACTGTAACGGCCGTAGATGAGTCTGTTCATTCTGCTTTACAACGGGAATTGGTGCATAAATTAAAGGAGACCATTGGTTTGTCGATGGCTGTTGAGATGAAGGCCCCGCAAACTATTCCCCGAAGTCAGGGGGGTAAATTGAGTCGGATTTTGG